>CAYXDB010000043.1:0-12849 GCA_964463735.1 uncultured Ruminococcus sp.
CAGGGGCGCCTCTTCGGCCACTTGAGTACTTCTCCGTACGGTAAACACCCGTCTCCGTGTTTACTCATTTATTATAACGGATAAATGCTGGTTTGTCAAGGGCTTTTTCGAAAAAACTGCACCCCGGCTGTTTTTAGGCGATCTTACGCCGTTTTACGTGCCGCGGCTTGACAACCCCTTCCCCATGATGTATAATGGGTGCGGAGATCGCGCCCGGTGGCCCCCTTGCCGTGACATTTCGTCACCTGTGTGGGCGGTGCGGTTGACATTTATAAAAACGCCGCCGTTCTGTCACCCAAAGAAGAACAGTCTGGCATCTATCACGTCCCAAACAAAAGGAGGAAACAACCATGCATACGACCCTGAAAGTTTGCACGTTTAATCTGCGCACGCAGACCCCGCAGGACGGGAAGAACGATTTTATCTATCGTGCCCCGCGCATCCGCGCCTATCTGGATGCAGAAATGCCCGACCTGATCGGGTTCCAGGAGGTGGTGGGCGACATGCCGGCATTTTTGCAGGAGGCACTGCCGCAATATATGATCCTGGGGTGCGGCCGTGACCGGCATTGGGCGGGGGAGGCCCCCCTGCTGGCCTTCCGGCGTGACCGATTCACCTGCATCCGCATGGAGAACCTGTGGCTCTCCCCCACCCCGCAGTGCCCTGGCTCTACCTACGGGGGCGACCAGAGCCCCTGCCCGCGCATCTTCACCGCCGTGCAACTCATCAGCCCGGAGATGGAAAAGCCCTTCACCTTTATCAACACGCATCTGGATCACGTCGGGTCGCAGGCGCGCCTGCTGGAAGTGCGCCAATTGCTGGACTATATCGACGGCCTGGGCATGCCGGTCATCCTGACCGGGGACTTCAATGCCACGCCGGACAAGCCGGAGATCCGTGCCCTGGCGGACCACCCCGGCATGGTCGATGCCACCGCCTATCTATCCGGCACCTTCCACGATTACGGCCGCCTGGAAACGCCGATCAAGATCGATTACATCTTTACCAACGCCAGCACCGACCCCCACGCCTCCTGCCAGGCGCAGGACACCGGGGACGAGAACGGCGTCTATCTCTCGGATCACTGCCCAGTGATCGCCTATGTCACGCTGTAAGATAGCTGCATAGGAAGAGGGGTCTTCCTTCGGGAGGGAGGTGGTGAGCGCAGCGAACCGGAAGGAGCAAGCGTAGGTTCGCCAATGGTTTACCGTAGGTAGTTAGAGGCTAATGATTATAACCACAAGGCCCATATCAACCTACAAGAAACCTAACAATGAAGTACGCAGGCTCCTTCCGTCACGCCGCGGGGCGGCGTGCCACCGTCTCCCTGCGGGTCGGTCACGCCGCGGCTCTGACAAAAAAATCAAGATCATCCGAAGGATGACCTTGATTTTTTTGTTGCATTTTTATGGCGCTATCGCAAAATTCCCTATGCGACAGCCCCTTACCATAGGCCCCCGGGGAACTCAGAGATGCAACACGCGCTCTTTGATCTCCTGCGTGCGCCCCTGGTTCCAGAACTGGGTGCCAATGTAGCCGCAGGTGCGGCGGGCCACGTTCAACTTGGACTGATCGCGGTTATGGCACTCCGGGCATTCCCAGACGAGTTTGCCATCCCCGTCGTCCACGATGGCGATCTCACCATCATAGCCGCACACCTGGCAGTAATCGGATTTGGTATTCAACTCGGCATACATGATATGGTCATAGATGAACTTCATGACCTCCAGCACGGCGGGCAGGTTGTCCTGCATGTTGGGCACCTCCACGTAACTGATGGCGCCACCGGGGGAAAGCGCCTGGAACTGCGCTTCAAAGGCCAGTTTGGTGAAGGCATCGATCGGCTCGGTCACGTGCACGTGATAACTGTTCGTGATATAGTTCTTATCCGTGACGCCCGGCACGATGCCAAACCGTTTTTGCAGGCACTTGGCAAATTTATACGTGGTGGATTCCAGCGGGGTACCGTAAAGGCTGAAGTCCATGTCCTCCTTAGCCTTCCAGCGCCGGCAGGCCGCGTTCAGATATTCCATGATCTCCAGGGCGAACGGGGTGGCAGAGGGGTCGGTATGCGACTTCCCTGTCATGTATTTGACGCACTCATACAGGCCGGCATACCCCAGCGAGATGGTAGAATAACCACCAAAGAGCAGGCGGTCGATCGTCTCTCCCTTTTTCAGGCGTGCCAGCGCCCCATATTGCCACAAGATCGGTGCCGCATCAGAAAGCGTGCCCATCAGGCGATTGTGCCGGCACATCAGCGCGCGGTAGCACAGGTCCAGCCGCTCATCAAAGATCTTCCAGAATTTCTCCAGATTGCCGCCAGAGGAAAGTGCCACATCGACCAGATTCAGCGTCACGACTCCCTGGTTAAAGCGGCCATAGTACTTCGGCTTGCCATTCTCGTCCACATACGGGGTCAGGAAACTGCGGCAACCCATGCAGGTATAGCAATGCCCCTCGCCGTTTTTATCGATCTTCAATTGCAGCATGATCTTCTCGGAGATGTAATCCGGGACCATGCGCTTGGCGGTACACTGGGCGGCCAGGCGGGTCAGATAATAATAGGGGCTGTCCTCATGGATATTGTTTTCTTCCAACACATAGACCAGTTTGGGGAACGCGGGGGTCACCCAGACGCCCGTCTCGTTCTTCACACCGGTGATGCGCTGTTTCAACACCTCCTCGATGATGAGTGCCAGATCGCGCCGCTCGGCATCGTCCTTAGCCTCATTCAGATACATGAACACGGTGATGAAGGGGGCCTGCCCGTTGGTAGTCAACAGGGTCACGACCTGATATTGGATGATCTGCACGCCGCGGCGGATCTCTTCCAGCAGGCGCCGCTCGGAGATCTGCTCGATTGTCTGCGCCGTTACGCCCAGCACGTCCCGCAGTTCTTCCGTCACCTCAGCGCGCAACTTGTCCCGGCTGACCTGCACGAAGGGGGCTAGGTGCGTCAAACTGATGCTCTGCCCGCCGTACTGGTTGGAGGCGACCTGCGCGATGATCTGTGTGGCGATATTGCAGGCGGTGGAGAAGGAATGCGGCTTCTCGATCATCGTGCCGCTGATGACGGTGCCGTTCTGCAACATGTCTTCCAGATTGACCAGATCGCAGTTGTGCATGTGCTGGGCAAAATAATCGGCATCGTGGAAATGGATCATCCCGGCTTCATGCGCCTCTACGATGTCCTTGGGCAACAGGAGCCGGCGGGTGATATCCTTGGAGACCTCTCCGGCCATATAGTCGCGCTGTACCGAATTGACCGTGGGGTTCTTATTGGAGTTCTCCTGCTTGACTTCCTCATTATTGCATTCGATCAGGGAGAGGATCTGCTCATCCGTGGTATTGGACTGGCGCACCAGCGTCCGGGTATACCGGTAGGTGATGTACTGCTTGGCCACTTCATACGCGCCATGCGCCATGATCTGTGTCTCTACCAGTTCCTGGATCTCCTCCACACTCAGGGCACGATTCATTTTCTGACAATTGAGTTCCACGCTCTCGGCGATGCGGCGGATCTGCAACGGGGTCATGCGGTCGTCTTCCGGCACGGCGCCGTTGGCTTTGGTCACTGCGGCAATGATCTTCGTGATGTCAAACGGGACTTCGGCACCACTTCTCTTGATGATCTTCATGATCTTTCCTTTCCTCTCCTTATTATATAGACAGAAAAACAACCGTCCACCGCACGGTGGCCCGGCTGAAGTGTACACGTATATTATACCATATCTTGTGTTTCTGTCAAGGGGTTTTAACAAGATATTGTGCATCAAATAATATACAAACTTTTCAAAAGGTCATTGGTGATTTTGCCCATAAGCGCCTCCCCCCGCCCTTGTTCCCCCGGGCGCCGCACCTTGACATTGCGCCCAAAGCATGGTACAATAGAGGGGCAAAATGCCGCACCGATACAGCGGCAGAAGGAGAATGGCATGAGATTTGACGAGGCGCTGGAGCAGATCCAGCAAACGATCGGATACACCTTCCAGGATACGAGCCTGTTGCGGCAGGCTTTTACCCGTGCGTCCTACTGTAATGAAGAAAAACAGCGGGGCAAGGGAGCCGTGCAGAGCAACGAGGTGCTGGAATTTTGCGGTGACAGCGTGCTGGGGGCGGCCATCGTGACCCTGCTGATGGAGGAACACGGGCGCCGGACGAAGCAGGGCCTGATGACGCCATTTGACGAAGGGATCTTCAGTTACATCAAGAGCCGCCTGACCGACAAGCGTATGCTGGGGCAACAGATGGAGGCGCTGGGCCTGGGGCGCTATCTGATCATGGGGAAGGGCGATGAGAGCGAGCGGATCTGGGAAGAACCCTCGGTGCGGGAAGATCTGTTTGAGAGCATCATTGCCGCCGTATGGCTGGACAGCCAATATGATTTTGACACCGTGAAACAACTGGTGCGCCGCTGGCTGGATCCGGATGCCTATCTGGCACAGCACGGCACCCCGCAGGCCGCCAGCCCCAAAAATGCCGTGCAGGAATGGTGCGCCGCGCACCACATCACCGATTTTGGCTATACGGTGACCGGGGAAAGCGGCCCGGACCATGACAAGACGTTTTCCGTCCTCTGCTATGTAGTCCTGCCGGATGGCACCCGGCACACCGCGCCGGGCGAGGGCAGAAGCCGCAAAAAGGCAGAAATAGCCGCCGCCGAAGCGATGATGCAATGCCTCTCCGCTATATAACAGGCCAAAAACGTGGTTGCCACATGGCCGCAACAAAGGGGGCACGCCTGTGTGCCCCCAACAAAAAAATCAAGATCATCACCCGGATGATCTTGATTTTTTTGCTTTTGTATGTAGTCCTATCGCAAAAATGGCTTTTGCGCCAGGCCGCATTGGATGGCCCCCTAGTCAATCCTTCCGCGCACTGGCCACATAGGCCTGGATGGCGGCAAAAGAAGCGTCACTGATGACGTGCTCCATCCGGCAGGCATCCTCGGCGGCAGTCTCCGGCTCTACGCCCAGGCCGATCAGGAAAGCTGAGAGCACGGTATGCCGCTCATAGATCTTGCGCGCCAGGGCCTCCCCCTTCTCTGTCAGCGTGATATAGCCCTCGCGGTCCACCAGGATATGGCCGCTGTCCCGCAACAGCCCTACCGCCCGGCTGACACTGGGTTTGGATACGCCGCGATGATTGGCAATATCCAGAGAACGCACAGCACCGCTCTTCTGTTGCAATACCAGGATCGTCTCCAGATACATCTCGCCGGACTCCTGCATTCTGGTCATAATTACCTCCCGGAGAATACATTTTTTCCATTATACCATAAACGGCAGGAAAAAAGCAATACTTTACCGGAAAATCGCGCAGGAATGCCGCTCACGCCGCCCGGATCTCTATCAGCGCCACGGTCATATCGTCCCCCGTCTCGCTGTGGCTGCGCGCCCCTTCCAGGATGCGCTCGGCCATGGCGTCGCCATCCGGATCCCAGGCGTTGCAGAGCATCTCGCACAGCCACGCCGCATCGTCCGGCGCCTGGCTGATCCCATCCGAGAGCAAAATGACCACATCCCCCTCCCGTACATCGAACCGGATCTTCTCCGCATCCAGCGCCTGCAAAATGCCGATCGGCACCGTGCTGGAACGGATGCGGAACAAATTGTCCCCCCGCTTGACATAGGAGGCGGCCGCCCCGCTCTTGACAAAGCATGCCTTGCCATAGATCAGGTCCAGTTCCAGCAGGTCGATGGTAGCAGAGCATTCGTTACCGCGCTGGCACAGAACGGTGTTCAGTGCCTTTAGTGCGGTGCCTTTGGAGGTGCCGGCGGCCAGCATCTGGGCCAAAAAAGCCCCGCAGATGCCGGAGGTCACGGCCGCCTCCTGCCCGCTCCCCATACCGTCTGACAGGAGCGCATAATGGTAGCCCCCGTTCCCTTCAAAGGTAGAGAAGGCGTCCCCGCTGACCTCGCGACTGCGGGAGGCGCTGGCCTGGTGCACGACAGGGCAAAGGGCATGCACGCTCTCCATACGCAGGCACATGACCCCCTCCTGCGCCTCAAAGGTCGCTTCACTCAGGCGGCAATGGAGCACTTCCTCCAACCGGTGGCGCAGTGCCACTGCATCATCGCTCTGGGCATTCCAGCGCACGCCGCTGGCCAGCAGGACGCGGTGCCGCGCCCCACACACCGACACGCGCCGCACCGGGATCCCCGCCTCTGCAAAGACGCGTGCCGCCTCACGCCCCAGGGCCCGGTCCTCCCGCTCCTCCCCCGTTTCGCGCCGCACGGCATCGGCCAGCACCTCGGCTGTCATCGCATAGGTCTGGGAGAAGACGCCGTTCTTTTCACAGCGGCGCTTGTTCTCCTCCAGTGTGGCGCAGGCGGTGCGTACCTCCTCCCGCATACGGGGGAAACAGCCGCAACTGCGCATCAGAGATTCCGGCACGCGGATCTCGGCGGGGGGCGTCCCACGGCTGTACTGCTCTGCCAGGCAATCCAGTGCGCGGGCGGCATTCTTATCCCCGCGTTCCCAACAGCCGCCCTGCCCGGCGCACCCCTGGCAATGATGGTCGAAGACCGCCTGGCAGGCGGCACGGTATTCCGCCTCGCTGGGGCGGCCCGCCGCATCCGAAAGGCACCGGAAGATATCAGACAGGGACGCATAGGCCCCCGAGAGCGTGCGAATGTGCTCCATGACAGGGCGGTAGCGGGCCGCCGCATCCTCCCCCTGTGCGGATGCGCGGCGCTGCTTTTCCTGCCCCGCGCGGGTGATCTGGGCCAGATTGCGAAAGAGCGGCCAGGTCAGCACCGCACTGACGATCGCCTCCGGCAAAAAGGAAAGGACTGCCTCGTTCCCCCGCAGGGCGAAGGCCAGGGCGCATCCGGCAAGGCACCCCACCGCCAGCGAATAAAAATTCCCCACATGGCGCAGAAGGCCGGAAAGGCAGGCCATGGCGGCATAGGCCGGGAGATATAGCAGTTCCCCCGTCCCCAGCGCGATCAGCACCGCGGCCGCGCCCCCGCGCAAAGTGCCCCATTTGACCGGGAAGAACAGGGCAAAGAAAGCGGAAAGGGCCAGGGAGAGCGAGATCCCGAACAGGGCACTGCCCCCGGCGCTGTGCACCAGCCCCAGGCAGAGGGCCGCCACCCCCAGCGCCTCATACCAGGCGCGGGCATCTCCATACTGGCGCCAGGGGGCGGGTGCCGCTTCCAGTATATCATAGGGCATCCGCCCGCTGGAAAAATATCCGATGGCCGCCATACAGAACAGGGTGGGCAACAGCACGGCCATGCAGGAAAACTGCAAAGAGGCCATCCCCAGTCCCCCGGCCAGCAATTGGTAGACCGCCAGAAAAAGGCCCCCCACGCAGGCCGTGGCACTGCGCAGGGCAGGTGCCTCCTCAAAATACTCCGCGCAGGCGGGCAAGAGCCGCCCCTCTGCCCGCGGGTGCGAGAGGAACAGGCGCAACAGGACCACGATCAGATACGCCACGATGTATATGTAGCCGCGGGCATCGACCGTCAGGGCGCCGATGCAGGCACCGGCAAACAACAGCGGGACGCGCCGGTCTGCCGCGGCCAACAGACCCAGGGCAAAGGGATACATGCCGAACAGGGCATGCGTGCGGGCAAAGAGCAGGGCTACCACAAAGGCCAGGGCGCTGTACACCAGCGCCGCCCCCCGGCTCTCTGCCCCGCAAAAGAACTCGCGCGATAAAAAGCGCCGCAGGCCCAGGCGCGTGGGGGCCGGCGTTTTTTGAACATCCATGATCCATCCTCCTCTGTTTCATTGGGGCTTGTCTCCATTGTAGCATGTCGCCCTGCCGGATACTGTCAGACCAGGGGAAAGAAAAAAGGCCTTTTTTGCCGCGGCATGGCAGAAAAGGCCTCTTTCAGGAGGAAACAGGGCTCTCCGGTTCCCCGCCCGGTAGGAGAGGGAGATAGCGCCGGGCCGGGCGATGCGAAATGGCGGTCAATAATTCATACGGGATCGTACCTGCCTGCTGTGCCAGCACGGCAATGCGCCTCCCGCTCCCTTCATACAGCGTGACAAGATCCCCCGCCGCGAGCGGCAGATCCCCCACCTCGACCATGCACGCATCCATGCAGATCCGCCCCACGAGCGGGAGGCGATGCCCGCGCCAGAGCAGATGCCCCCCGGCACAGGCCCGCAACAGACCATCCGCATACCCCACCCCCACCGTGGCGATGCGCCGCGCCCCCGGCGCACGGTAGGCGCCCCCGTATCCCACGTGCATCCCGCGCCGCACATCTGATACGCCCAGTACCCGCCCCTGCCAGGACAGAGGGGCACGCAACACCCCTGCCAGCGCCGGGGGAAAGGGGCAGGAGGCGGAAGGGGGCAAACCGTACAGGGCGATGCCCAGGCGATACCCGTCCAAGCCCGCTGCCCCCCAGCGCAGGGCGGCGGCACTGTTGGCACAGTGCGCAAACAGGGGAAGTCCCCGTGCACGCAGTCCCGCACGTACGGTGGCAAAGGCGGCACGCGCCCGCGCGGTCTCGTGGCGGGCAAAGGCATCCGTCTCATCTGCCATGGCAAAATGGGAGAACAGCCCCACGGGGCGCCACCCGGGCACGGAGGCAAGTGACGCGACCACATCGACCGTAGCACGGGCCTCCCGCAGGTCACGGCAGGGGAAGCCGTAGCGCCCCATGCCGGTATCCAATACGATATGCACGGCGGGCCCTGCCCCGGGGGACAAAAAGTGCGCGTCTTTTGCCGCGCGGCAGGCCTCCAGCAGTGCATACAGTTCCGCGCGGCTCCCCGCCGGCACGCTGATCCCCTGTCGGCACAGCAAGGGGACATCCCGCGCATCCACCGCCCCCAGCACCAGGATGTCGCCCCGCGGGCACGCCCGGCGCGCTTCCAGCGCTTCCGCGGCGGAGGAAACGGCAAAATAGTCGGCCCCGGCGTGGCACAAGGCCCGCACGCAGGGGCGCAGGCCGTGCCCATAGGCATTGGCCTTGACCACGCAGATCGGCCGGGCGGGGGGCCTGCCCGCGGTCATTTCGCAACACACGCCTCCCCCTTTTTGCGCTATATAGTGGGTGAGCGCGGTGTAATTGCGTACCAGCGCCGGGAGCGATACCGTCACAGTGCTGCGGGCATGTACCCCGCCCGCGCTCATACCGTCCCCTCCCGGATGGTCAGGTGCCCCTGTAAGCGCCCCTGCGCCTCCACCTCCTGTGGGCGCCCCTCCGGCGTGAGGGTGACGCGATAATCGACCCCCTCCGCGCTGTAACACCAGAGGTACCCCCCTCCTTCTACGGGGGTCAAGGCGGCCTCCTCTGGCGGGGCGGCAAGAAAGAAGGCCAGGGGGAGGCAGTCCTGCGCCCGGATCTTTCCCACGATGCCGCCGCGCACCGCATAGGCCTCCTGCCCCGAAGAAACGTATCTGACCCCCTGCATGCTCGCCGGCTCCGTGAAGGAAAGCACCGTCTCTTCCCCATTTCGCGACACACGGGCCGCGTATGCGGTCGTATTTGCCTCCCAGAGCACCTCTGTCTCCTCTGCCCCCGCCAGCCATTGCCGCATACCGGATGCGGCATGGCCGGCACCGCCCGTGCACCCGGCAAGGAGCAGCAGGGCCGCCAAAAGCCACGCGCAGGGCCACGCGCACCGCCTGTTCTTTCCCCGCATCTCGCCCTCCTTTCTAGCGCCGTCCACCTATCATGCGATTGTGATATGTGCACAAAAATGCGATAAAGTAATTGTCTAAAGTGACGATTTTTCTATTTTCCCTTTACACGAAAAAACGGATGTGCTATAATATATGGGACATAATAGGCCTATATGCCTGTTACAACACACGCAAAAAGCAAGAAGGAGAGAAACACATGAAAAAATGGTGTGCCCTGCTGTTGCTTGGCAGTATGCTCCTGTCCTTGACGGCTTGCCCCGCCTCCACCGGCCCGAATGGCCCGAGCGGCGGTGAGGAAGTGGAATGGACAGACAGCCTGGACAGCATTACCGAAACGGGCGCCTCTTGGCGTACGTCTGACGGCGGATGGGACTTTGGCGGTGAGGAATTTGCCATCTCCTATTCCAGCCTCTACACTTACGAGATCTACGGTGCCAAGGATGGTGACTGGATCGAGGGTAAGGTCTGGCAGCGGAACGCGGC
Organism: uncultured Ruminococcus sp.; assembly: GCA_964463735.1. Classification (GTDB taxonomy): domain Bacteria; phylum Bacillota; class Clostridia; order Oscillospirales; family CAG-272; genus UBA1740. The sequence goes on from CAYXDB010000043.1 coordinate 10,100, forward strand.
GATCCAGGATCGCTTCAACGTCCAGATCACCAACGACCAGGAGGTCCAGATCAAGGGTGCGGCGGATCAGGAATCGCATTACACGGCCGTATCCCGTGCCCTGACCCAGAACTCTGCCGAGTTTGACATGGTGGCCATGTATGCCTACCTGTGCGGCAAACTGATCACCGCCAATGACGGCAACTTCTGTGACTGGCGTTCGGAGATCCCCTACTGCCAGGACAGCATCAAGGCGAAGCATGAATGGTGGCCGGAGTCCATCAATACCGACTGCACCATCATGGGGCGGCAGTATGTAGCCGTCTCTGACCTGTGCATCACCTCCATGGAGATGTGCTATGCCGTCATCTTCAACCAGGAGCTGGTCAACCAGTACAACATCGCCAGCCAGATCAAGAGCTCCCAGAACGGGGCGGCGTACAGCACGCTCTTTGACGTGGTGCGCGGTGGCGACTGGACCGTCGATAACATGACGGCCATCACCAAGGACTTCTATCAGAAGAGCGAGTTGAACCAGACAGATGGCAAAACGCAGCAGGACGTATATGGTCTACTGGCCGACGTGGGGACCGGGCTGGATGCCTTTGCCTTCGGCTTCAACATCCACTACATCAACAATGACGGGGTCAGTGCCCCCACCCTGTGGGAGGTCAACAGCCGTGTAGAAAACGCCGTCAACAAGGCGCAGAACCTCATCAACACCGACGGTTGCTACATCATGCCCAGCGGCGCCACGTATGAAGACAAGTGCAAGCTCTTTGCCGAGAAGCACGCGCTCTTTGCCCTCCTGGGGCTGGAAGACCTGAAGTATACCGTTATCAAGGATATGGAGTCCACCGCGAAAGACCCCTACGGCGTCCTCCCCTATCCGAAATTGGATACCACCCAGACCAAGTACATGACGGGTACGAAAGACCATTACACCGTCCTGGCAGTGCCCGCCGCCTTCTTGGATGAGAGCGACGCATACCAGCACATGATCGGCGCGGTGACCGAGGCGCTCTCCGCCTACAACTGCGACTATGTAAAGGATCAGTATTACGAAGTCATCATCACGCACCAGAACGTCTATGACGCCGATTCCCGTGAGATGATCGACCTGATCATGGATGGCCGTATCTACGACATCACTACCTATCATTACAACGAATTGATACTGGAGAACAAGACCAACAGCACGCTGGGTCTGTTCTTCCGCTACATGATCCTGAACAAGGATACCAAGGCCGCCACCTACTGGAAGCAGTATGGCACCCTGGTCGAGCAGGAATTTGACGATCTGATCGAAGATTACAACAGCATCGTAAAATAACACCTGCGCAAAACACAACACCGGCCTCCCGCCGCGGCGGGAGGCCGGTGTGTTTTATGGGTGCACGGGGCTCAGGCCATGCCGCACAGGGAGAGGAGCCAGCCCTCGACCCCGATCAGATCAAAGAGGAGGCCGACCAGCACGCCCACGGCGAGCAGGCCGAGCAGGATAAGGACGTTCTCTTTGGGGCGGCGATTGGCGCGGCACAGGACCAGGATCCCGGCGCCGGCGCCGGGGAGCAGACCGGCGAGCATGCTACCAAAGGAAAGGACACCGGCCATATACAGTTCGGTCAGGATGACGGAGGCGGCGCAATTGGGGATCAGGCCGATGAGGGCGGCGATGCAGTGCCCCACGACCGGTACATGCAGGATCAGGTCGCCCAGCCGCTCTTCCCCTACCGTGCCGATCACCCCGTTGAGAACAAAGGTAGCGGCAAAAATGAAGAGGGCGATGTGCGCCGTGTGGTACAGGGCGGCGAAGAAGATGCCGTGCCCCTCACAATGGCACCCCTCGTGCGCGCACAGTTCTTCCACGTGCATCTCATGGTCGGATGCGGCGCGGTGGCGCAACAGCAGGTCACAGAGATACCCGCAGGCGATGGCGACCAGCGCCTTGATCAGGAGCAGGGCCAAGATGAAGGAAAGGGGCATCTGATGGGAGAGCAGTACCGGTAACATCTCATCCGACGTGGAGAGAAAGACCGCGCACAGCGTGCCACAGGTGATCACGCGCCCGGCATACAGCCCGGCCGCCACGGTAGAAAAGCCGCATTGCGGGACCACGCCGCACAGCCCCCCGACCAGGGGGCCCACGCGCCCCCCGCGCAGGGCGCGGCCGATCCGCCCGCGGGTAAAGTCCACATGCTTTTCAAGGAACTCCAGCAACAGGTAACACAGGTACAAAAAAGGCAACAGGCGCACCGTATCCAGCAGGGCATCCAGCAACCAGTCCAGCAGGGATGAAAGATCCATAATTACTCCTTATCTATATGGCAATGGGAGCAAAGGCCGGGGAGGATGGCCTGTCCCTCGTCCAGGGTGAAGCCCTGGCTTGCCAGCAGTTGTTTTTCTATGGCGGCGGTCAGGGTATCGTCCGCGTGCAACACGCGCCCGCATTGCAGGCAACGCAGGTGGAGGTGCCGGCGGCAGGCACTGCCCCCCGAAAGATACTGGTAGGCGATACTGCGCCGCCCCTCTCCCGGTGGCAACTGGCGCACCTGCCCGTCCTGGCACATCTGCCGAATCAGGCGGTAGACCGTACTGCGCCCCACCCCACATCCTGCCATGACCGCGCAGAGCGCCTGCATGGAAAAGGCCTCGTCGGCGTGGCTCTGCAGATAGGAAAACAACAGCCGCTTCTGTTCCGTTTGGTACCCTTGCATGCGTACCCCCTCCGTTTGTGCTGAAAATGAGACAAATTCCCAAATATGATACCA
>CAYXDB010000044.1:0-12809 GCA_964463735.1 uncultured Ruminococcus sp.
GCAGGTAACTGCGTGCAAATGTAAACCCTATCCGAAGCAACACCGTATGTGGGAGCGCCATCTGGCGCGGGGCGGCCCGTCCTGTTCCCACAGGTGGCAGGAGAATTTTCTCTGAACTGGCGGGAGACCGCCAGTGAAGATAGATGATCGCAGGGCGTGCATCCGCACGCTCACAGAACCCGGCTTACAAGTCCAGTTGCAGGCGGTGCCCCGGCACCGCCTTTCTTTTTTTGCCTCCTTCAGCGTGTCCTTACCGTGATCTCACCGCTGTGCAATACCTGCCGCTCTCCGTGGCGGTCCAGCACGATCAGGGCGCCGTTCCCGTCCACATCGATCGCCTCCCCCAGGTGGGTCTCCCCGTCCATGGTATACTCGATCTCCCGGCCGATGACCATGGAATGTGCGCGATAGGTGCGCAGGATATCCTCATCCCCCAGGTCCTGCAACACATCGATCAGGCGATCGAATATCCGGGCGATCATGGCATTGCGCGTCACCCCGGTGGGGCAAAGCGAGGTGGCCGTGGCACGCAGTTCCTCCGGGAAATCCTCGGTGCAGAAGTTCAGCCCTATTCCGATCAGGATATGCTGTACGGTGCCGGACTCAAAATCCGAAATGGCCTCTGTCAGGATGCCGCACAATTTGCGCCCCCGCAGGTACAGGTCATTGACCCACTTGATCTCGGTCTCGACCCCGGTCAGTTCCCGGATAGCGCGAAAGACGGCGACGGCCGCCGCGGTCGTGACGGATACGGCATCCGTCACCGCCAGCGAAGTGGGAAATGCAAAGGTCATATAGATACCGGTGCGGGCGGGGGAAAAGAAGGTCTTTCCCTGCCGGCCGCGGCCGGCGGTCTGCCCTTCGGCCACGACCAGCGCCATACCTTCCTGCCCCCCGGCGATCAGCCGCTTGGCCTCATTATTCGTAGAGTCCAGTTCTTTGTGAGTATAGATAGCCAGCCCCTTGGTGCGGTGCTGGACGGCATCTGCGATCCCCACAGCGGAGATCATATCATTCCGCTCCGACAGGCGGTATCCCTTATTCTGCCCCGCCATGATCTGGTATCCCTCCAGTTTCAGGGCGTTGACGGCCTTCCATATCGCGTTGCGCGATACGCCCAATCTATCTGCCAATACCTGCCCGGAGATGTCCTTGCCGCGGTTGCTTTCCAGTGCTTTTAATATCTCGATCTTCAATTGCATAGCGCTTCCCCCTTTGTCACCCATCATTTGACCTTTTGCTAACGATCGTATTGTACCATAGCAGCGGCCATAATGCAAGAGGGATGGCGCTTTTTTTCGCCTTTTTTTGCAAAGCAACGCGGGAGGTCACAAAAAGAGCAAGGCCATCACGAATAGACCTTGCTCCTTTTATACGAGCCTTGTGTAAGGATCCCCTTTGCGATGGCCCCTTTATCCCGCAATGATGCCGCCGCCCACGACCTCATCCCCGTCATACAAGACGACCGTCTGCCCGGGGGTGATCGCCCGCTGGGGGCGGTCAAAGACGACGCGCAGGGTATCCTCGTCCTCCTGCGTCACGCACGCGGGCTGGGCCGCCTGCCGATACCGGATACGCGCCATCAGGTGGCGCGGTTCCGTCAGGCGCTCGACGGCGATGAGATTGATGCGATGGGCATAGAACACAGAGGAGAACAGTGCTTCCTCCGGCCCCAGCACGACCTCATTCGTCTCCGACCGGATGGCGCACACATACAGGGGCGCGGGCAGGGACAGCCCCAGGCCTTTGCGCTGGCCGATCGTATAGCGTATGATGCCGCGATGCTCGCCCAGGACCTGCCCCTCGGCGGTGACAAAATTCCCATGCGGGCAGGCCTGCCCGGTATAGGCCTCGATAAAATCGGCATAACTGCCGTCTTTGACGAAGCAGATATCCTGGCTATCCGGCTTATCGGCATTGGAAAAGCCGCAGGCAGAGGCCAATGCGCGGACATCCGCCTTATGCATCTCCCCTAAGGGGAAGGCGACGTGCGCCAACTGCTCCTGCGTGAGGGTATACAGAACATAGCTTTGATCCTTGCCGGGGTCGGTGGCGCACAGCAACCGATAGCGGCCGGCCGCGGCATCATATATCACGCGGGCATAATGCCCGGTGGCCACCTTGTCACACCCGCGGCGTTTTGCCTCTTCAAACAGGCGGCCGAACTTCAGGCGGCGATTGCATTCCACGCAGGGGTTGGGGGTCTGCCCGGCAAGATACGCGGCGACGAACGGCTCCATCACCGCCGCGGAAAACTGCTCCGGGAAGCGGCAGACCTCATGCGGAATACCCAGTTGCTCTGCCACGTGCCGCGCATCGGCGATATCCTGCTGGGAACAACAGCCGTGTGTATCCATGCCCGGCGTATCCGCAGAAAACAACTGCATCGTCACACCCAGGCAATCGTAACCGGCCTGCCGCATGCAATAGGCCGCCACGGCGGAGTCCACCCCGCCGCTCATGGCGATCAGCGCTCTTTTATCCTCCATCGTCGTGCCTCTGTCTCAATCTTCCTGTGGGGGGGTGAAGGCCAGGATGCGGCGCAAAAGGTCTTCATGCCGCGCATGGATCTCGGCGGCGCGCTCCTCCCGTTGCCAGCCCCAGGTGTTCAGGATGCTGGCGGCGCGGATGCACAGGACGGTGTCCTGCGGCATGTCCTTCACCCCGGAAAAATACTGGCCGAAGGCGGTGTCTTTCAAATACACGCCATAGTCATCCAGGTCGTTTTCCGGCACGTCTTCTGCCGGTACGTAGTTGGTCAGCGGCAGGAGCCAGCCCTCGTCCTTCAGTTCCCTGAAAAGGGAGATATCCAGCAGGCAGAGGACGGTATCCCCGCTGGCGATCTCATTACGATACAATTCCGCCTGCTGGGCAAGGAAACTGGATTGGATGATCGGCATCTCATCCTCCCTTCCCTCATATTGGGCGGCAAGGTCCTTGAGTTGCGTTCCATTCATCATCAGGATGGAGCGATAGGAGACCACGCGGGTCCCGTCTCCATTATAGTCCTGCATCACAGCAGAGAAGGCCTGCGTCACAGCCTCCCGCTGGGCGCCATCGTTATAGGACAGCCACGGGCCGGCGTACAGGATGTACACGTCATTATCCTCCCGGCTGCTGCACTGTGCCACGCAGAACCCCAGCACCACTGCCAAAAACAGCGCTACCAGCGTATGCCACTTATAATGGTACCAGAAATTCCCCAGGCGGTACCGCAGGCGCGAAGCGCGCCCGTCCCCCATAGCGGTGGCGGCCGCCTCGGCCTCCAGCGCCTCGTCATGTATGTGATCGTCCTCATATTTCGGCATAGGAACTTCTCCTTTCAGAACACACGGGTCGCCTCTGCGCTCTCATAGCGGGGGCGGCCGCTCATTGCAAAGGGTGCATCAGCGCTGGATGCACTGCGAGATGCGGTGGTAATCATTGGTCAGGATGGTATCGATCCCCATGCGGCAAAACTGCGCCGCTTCCTCCAGGTCATCCGACCAGAAGACATTACACCGGATACCATGCGCGTGCGCCCGGTCGATCATCTCCTGATCGAAATAGGGCTTGAACAACTGGACTTTTTCACACCCCAGTGCAATGGCGCGATCCACGATGGCATACGGCCTGTCCGCCAGGTGCCCCACGCATACCGGGATCTGCGGGGCATATTGCTTGAACTGACGGATCTGGGCATCCGTCTCCAGCATGAAATAGGCATACGGTGTGGCATCATACTGTTGCAACAGCGCCACGATCCGCCGCATGCTCTCCTCCGGATAGGGCGTGTCATCATAGGTCAGGGGCTTGACATGGATATTCATGATGACGTGGCCGGAGAATTTGCGCAAAATATCTGCAAAGCGCACGATGCGCAGGCCGCGGAACTGCTCACCGGTCTTGCTGCCGAAATCATAGCGCTCCAATTCTGCGAGCGTATGCTCCGTCACCAGGCCTGTGCCATCGCTGACGCGCTCCAGTTCCCGGTCGTGGATAGACACGATCTCACCATCGGCCGTGGGCCACAGATCGAACTCGATCTCCTCGGCCCCCAGTGCCACCGCGGCGCCAAACGCCGGCATGCTGTTTTCCGGTGCCGCCGTGCTGAACCCGCGGTGTGCGCAGACGCGGGGATAGCCCTGCCTTTTTTCCGGCGGGACGATGGCGCTCCCGGCCGGGCGATACTGCCACGGCCGCCTGCCATATTCCAGATAGGCGTAGTGCGGGGCGTCCGGATTGCCGTAGCCCGCCGGTTTATAATACTTGTCCGTCGGGTCAAACTCCACCGTTTCCCGCCCGAAGCGGCCCCGCATATTGCAGAGCACACGCCCATAGGGGGAGACGACCATGCTGGCGCCGCAAATATCCGAATCCTCCCGGAAACTGACCGAAGAGCGGATCACATAGGCATTGGTGTTGTAGGCGAGGAAGCGGCACATGGTCTCGATGGCGTCATGGCTGTCACTGCGTTGCAGAGAACAGCCGATCAGGATATCCACATCCTCCCGGGCGATACGGGCAAATGCCTCGTAAAAATAGAAATCATAGCAGGTCAGAAACCCGTAGCGCAGACCATCGATCTCTATCACATAGGGGGCGGACGGTTCCTCGGTATAGGAGCCATCCAATTGCAGGACCTCGGCCTCCAGCGGTGGGAGGTGCCGCTTGAAATACTGCCCGACCAACGTACCTGTCCGGTCGTAGGCGTAGGTGGTATTGCGATAATTCCCTTCTATCGCGCACAGCGCATTGACAAAGACGATCGCCCCGCACCGCCGGGCCGTCTCACGGCACTTGTCCAACAGTATCCCGCTATACTTATCATGATAAAACAGGGTCTCTTCCCGGGTGGCGGTGGCACACGGCACATCGCTGTATTCCGGCAATACGATCAGATCGATCGATGCGTCACAGGCGTCCAGCATCTGCAACTTATAGGCAAACAATTCGTCAGAGCGGGAAACATCCCGGGAATAAGGGGGCTGTATGATACACGCTTTCACAAAAGCATCTCCTTTGCCACGCAGGCGCTGTATTGGTAATACGCCCCAAAATATCGGCCGATATTTTGGGGCGTCCTGTATGTCAATCCAAAGGCTTCATGGTCGGGAAGAGCAACACATCGCGGATAGAGGCGCTGTCGGTCAGGAGCATGACCAGGCGATCCACGCCGAAGCCCAGGCCCCCTGTCGGCGGCATGCCATATTCCAGGGCTGTCACAAAATCGTAATCGACCTCGGCACGGCAATCCGGATCTGCGGCGCGCCTTGCCGCGACCTGCGCCTCAAAGCGGGCACGCTGGTCGATAGGATCATTCAATTCCGAGAAGGCGTTGCCGTATTCGGTCGCGCAGATGAAATACTCAAACCGCTCGGTAAATGCAGGGTCTTCCGGCTTGCGCTTGGCCAGCGGGCTGATCTCGACCGGGTAGTCATAGATAAAGGTCGGCTGTACCAGATTCTCTTCCACGTAGGCATCAAACAATTCGGCCAGCACCGTGCCGCGGGTGGCGTCTGCCGGGACGGGCACATGCTTTTCCTGCGCGGCGGCGCGGGCATCGGCATCGCTCTGCCAACTATAATAGTCCACGCCGGCATATTTCTTCACGGCCTCAGCCATCGTCAGCCGCTCCCAGTGGTCCATATCCAGTGCCACGCCCTGATAGGTGATCTGACGCGTGCCGCAGATGGTATCGCACAGGTGCTTATACAGGTCCTCTACCAGATCCATGATGCCACGGAAATCGGTAAATGCCTGATACAACTCGACGGATGTGAACTCAGGATTATGTTTGGGGTCCATCCCCTCATTGCGGAAGATACGCCCCACTTCATACACCCGATCCAGGCCGCCTACGATCAGGCGTTTCAGATACAGTTCTGTCTCGATACGCAGGTACATGTCCATGTCCAGCGTATTATGGTGGGTAACGAAGGGGCGGGCGGAGGCACCGATCTCACAGGGGGTCAGGATCGGCGTATCCACCTCAAGGAACCCGCGGGCATCCAGATAGGCGCGGATCTCACGCAGGATGCGGGAGCGCTTGATAAAGGTATCCTTGACCTCAGGATTGGCGATCAGGTCTACATATCTCTGCCGGTAGCGCAGGTCAGTATCCGTCAGACCATGGAACTTCTCCGGCAGGGGCAACAGCGACTTGGACAACAGGGTGATATGCTTTGCATGGAGGGAGACCTCGCCCGTCTGGGTGCGGAACACATAGCCCTCTACCCCGATGATATCGCCCACATCCCATTTTTTGAAGGCGGCATAGGCCTCTTCCCCCACGTCCTCGCGCCGGACGTACAGTTGCATCTTGCCACTGCGATCCAGCAGGTGTGCAAAGGAGGCCTTGCCCATCACGCGGCGGCTGACCATGCGCCCGCCCAGGCGGACGGAGGGCCCTTCCTCCGGGTGTTCTGTATCCTGATACTCTGCGCGCAAGGTGGCGCTGTCTGCTGTCACATCGTATCGTGTGACCGTATAGGGATCCTGCCCTGCGGCCACCAAAGCGGCCAATTTCTCCCGGCGGACGGCCAATTCATTGGTCGTGGCCTGCCCGGCGTTCTGTACGTTTTCTGCCATATTTCCTTTTCCTTTCTATCCCGTGCCTCAGTGTGAGATGCTGAGCACCTCAAGATGGAAGGTAGCGCCGCTGGGCGTGACTACCTCTACCGTTTCCCCTACGTGGGCGCCCTTCAGCGCGGCGCCGATCGGAGACTCATCCGAGATCTTCCCATTGACCGGATCGGCACCAAAAGAGCCGACCAGCTGATAGGTGCTGTGCCGGTCGTTCTCCACCCGGCGCACTTCCACAGTGGAACCGACATTGATGACGCTTGCATCCATCTCGCTCGCGTCCATGACGTGCGCGTGGTCGATCATATCTTCCAGTTCGGCAATGCGGACAGCGATCTTGCTCTGCTCTGTCTTTGCCTCATCATATTCGCTGTTCTCCGACAGGTCGCCGAAGCTGCGGGCGGTGGAGATATCCTTCTTGTTCTCTTCCCGCTTGACTTTATACAGTTCCAGCTCCACCCGGCGCACTTCCACAGTGGAACCGACATTGATGACGCTTGCATCCATCTCGCTCGCGTCCATGACGTGCGCGTGGTCGATCATATCTTCCAGTTCGGCAATGCGGACAGCGATCTTGCTCTGCTCTGTCTTTGCCTCATCATATTCGCTGTTCTCCGACAGGTCGCCGAAGCTGCGGGCGGTGGAGATATCCTTCTTGTTCTCTTCCCGCTTGACTTTATACAGTTCCAGCTCCTTCAGCAATTCTGCATATTCTGTGGGGGTGTAATTCTTGACCTCTGCCATGATCTTCTATTCTCCTTATTATGTTATGTGTGGGTGATGATATAAAGCCTACCGGGTCGCTTCGGCCACGGCGCGTTGCCATACGGCATCGGTCTCCTCCGTCAGGAGCCAGATATTGGTCTCCCGCTGTCCTGCGGGTTGAGAAACGGGGATAGTGGGGTGCACGCCCTCTCCCGCGAAGCTGTTGCCGGAGGGCGGGTAGAACTGTGCCACTGTCATCTTCACGGCACTGCCATCCTCCAGGGGATAGACCGTTTGCATGCATCCTTTACCATAGGTATCTTCCCCGATCAGGGTAGCATAGCCATGGTCGCGCAGGGCGGCGGCAAACAGCTCGGAAGCGGATGCCGTATAGCGGTTGACCAGGACATAATATGGCCCGGTGAGCAGGGGCGTGCCCGTAGTCAGGGAGGAGGTACGCGTGCTCCCATTATTGTATGTATAGGAGCAGACCTCCGTGCCTGCGGGCATCAGGCAGGAGAGCACCGCGCGCAGAGCCGACATCTGCCCGCCGCCGTTATCCCGCACGTCAAAGATATAGGTCTCTGCCCCTGCCTCGCTCAGGGCGGTGCAGGCGGCAGCAAACTGCTCTCCGATCTTGGAATTGAAATCCAGGATGCGGATGTAGCCCAGTTTCTTCCCATTTGCCTGTTCGATGCGCCAGACCACGGTATCCGTCTCGATCTCGGTGCGTGTGACGTCACAGGTGAAGGTCGCCCCGGCGCGTTCCACCGTCAGGGAAACGCGCGTCCCGGCCTCCCCAGCGATGGCGCCGCGCACAGCATCCAGTCCGTCGGATGCCACCGTCTTACCATCTACCCCTACGATGCGATCCCCGGCCTGCAACTGGGAGGATGCAGGTGATGCGGCATGCACATGTACGATGCGCACCGCGCCCCCGTCCGTGTCATTGATGCCGATCACACCGATGCCGCAAGAGAGCGACTGCCCATCGCGGGTGAACGCGGCAAATTCTTCTTCTGTATAATAGCGGCCGTACAGATCCCCCGTAGCGGAAACATAGGCATCTGCCACCGCCTCCTCCCAGGCGGAGGCGGAATACGCGCCGGCGTAATGCTCACGGCACAGATAATCGATGAACAGCAGGCGCTCCGCCGCCGCGATCGCATCCGAGGCATACGTAGCCATATACGCATCGACCTGCGCGGTGATCGCCGTAGCACTGCCCGCCCCCGCGGCTGTAGACTGCCGCACAAGCGACTGGGTGAGCAGATACCGGAGGCAGTCCTCTGCCGTTTCGCTATCCGCCCCGGCGATCGCATTGATCCGTTCCCGCAGGGCCTGCGCACTTTCCTCTGCCTGAAGCAGGCGTGCCTCATATCCGGCCCGGACCTCTTCGGTCTCCTCTGCCAGCTTCTGCCGATAGACGTAGTCTGTACTGTAATAGGTGAATTGATACACGGTCAGCGCGGTGAAGATGACACAGAAGATCGCACAAAAGGCGGCGCGCAGGACCGGAACCTGTTTGTTATTCATGTTGCTCCCTTGTTCGTCGCATGAGAAAAAGATGCGGCAAACGACAATACACCCCCGGCTCAGTGACAGACATCCGGGGTGTATCGCTTCATGTATTAGAATTTGGTCGGTTTGCTCGTCAGATATTTCTTGACCATCAAGGCGACCTTAAAGGTGATGGCATGCTCAAATTCACGCAGGTCCAGCCCCGTCAGTTTACGGATCTTCTCCAACCGGTAGACCAGTGTGTTCCGGTGCACGAACAGTTTGCGCGAGGTCTCCGACACGTTCAGGTTGTTTTCAAAGAAGGCCTGCACCGTCATCAATGTTTCACGGTCTAACGACTCAATAGAACCTTTTTTGAACACCTCTTCCAAAAAGATCTCACACAGGGTCGTTGGCAATTGATAGACCAGGCGGCCGATGCCCAGGTTCTCATAACTGACGATGCTCTTCTCGGTGTCAAAGACCTTACCTACCTCGATGGCCACACGGGCCTCCTTGTAGGCGCGCGCCAGATCCTTCAGGGACCCGGAGACGGTGGAGATACCGATGGAGACCTTGACAAAGAACTCGGAATTCAGCGTCTCGGCGATCCCGGCGGCCAACTGCTCCATCTCTGCGATGTCACAATCCGCCTCTACTTCCTTGACCAGCACGATGTCGCTCTCCCCCACGCTGATCACGTAATCGTGGGAACGATCCGGGAACAGCCCCTGCACCATCTCATACGGGAGCAGGTCGGTGTGGCCATAGAACTTAATCAGGAAGACGATGCGATGCCCTTCACTCTCAAAGTGCAGTTCCTTGCTCTTGATATAGATGTCGCTTGGCAGGATATTATCCATGATGATATTCTTGATAAAGGAGGAGCGATCATACTTTTCATCATACAGATTTTTGATATTGGCAAACGCCACGGAGAGCAACAGCGCTGTCTGGCTGGCATACGCATCCTCCCCCTCCACGAAGGCGACGCACTCGCTCAGCCCCCCGGATGTGATGAGGTGATAGGTATACCCCTCCATAACGACCGCGCCGGTGGCGTAGGAAAGAGACTCCCGGATGCCATTGCGCGGCTCCCCGATCTTCTGCGGGTCGCTACACGCGGCTACCGCGCCGCTCTCATCGATCACACCGAATGTACGATCAATGGCGTCCTTCATTTGGTGGACGACGCCTTGAAACAGTCTGTTTGGCATAGTATGCGCTCCTTCTGTTTAGAAATATCCTTTTGGTAATACTGCCTATTATTCTAACCTATTTTTTGTCGTTTTTCAATAGGTAAATCGAAAAAATTTATGTAAAGTGACGATTTTTTGCGAAAAAATTTATACAAAACGCCAGTGCCTTACAATTCATAGGCATAGGAGACGGCCGACAGCGCATACAGCGGTGCCGTTTCACAGCGCAGGATCCGGGGGCCGAGCGACACAGAAAGTGCCCCGCGCCCCCTGGCCATCTCCACTTCTTCTGGGGCGAAGCCGCCCTCCGCCCCCACGAAGAGCGCATAGGAGGATACCGGCTCTGCCTTGCCGCGCTCCAGCGCCTGTCGCAGTGTCAGGGCATCTTCCCCTTCATAGCACAGAAGGATGCGGTCACCGCGGGCAACGGCCTCCTCCAGCGCCGCTTCCAGCGACAGAGGGGGAAGCACCGGGGGAAGGACGGCGCGGCCACACTGCCCGGCGGCCTCCTCAGCGATGCGGCAGAGGCGTGCCGTCTGGCGTGCGACGCGCTCCGGCTGTGGCCGGGCCACGCAGTGGCGGGAGACGAACGGGCGCACCCCGCAGGCCCCCAGTTCCACCGCCTTTTGCACGATCCATTCCAGTTTATCGCCTTTGGGGAGGGCCGGATAGAGCCAGACCGGCACGGGCAGTTCTGTCTGCCCCGTCTGCCGTTCCAGCACGCGGGCCAGCACCGTCTCCGCATCAAAGCGTTCCAGCACACAGCGGCAGACCTCGCCCGTCCCATCCGCCAGGATGATCTCATCCCCAGCGGCCATACGCAGAGAATAGGCCACGTGGCGGGCATTCTCACCTTGCAGGGTCACTACCTCCCCCGCCAGCGTGCCGGGGGGCACGAAAAAGCGCGGCATCCTTCAGGCCCCCTGCGCGGTCGGCCGCCGCTGGATGAGGATGGCCAGCCAGTCATTCTCCTGCCGCTCCTCCAAGACGGTGAAACCGTTTGCGGTGATCGCATCGCGCACTTCGTTTGCGCGCGGCGCAATGATACCGGAGACGACCATGCGCCCGTCATCGGTCATCACGCGGCCCACATCCGGCAACAGCCGCAGGATCACATCGGCCACGATGTTGGCCACTACGTATTGGAAGCGGCCCCCGCTGATATCCACGGAGGAGAGCAGATCCGAGACGCCGCAGACGATGTTCTCTGCCCCATCTGCCGCGATATTTTCCCGCGCCACACGCACAGCGACCGGGTCAATATCGTAGGCCGCGCACCAGGACGCCCCCAGCTTGGAGGCGCACAGGGACAAGATGCCACTGCCACATCCCAGGTCCAGCACGCGTTCCCCTTCCCGCACGGTGTCCTGCATCAGGCGCATGACCAGGCGGGTGGTCTCATGCGTGCCGGTGCCAAAGGCCATGCCGGGATCCATGCGGATGATCTTTTCCCCCTCTGCCGGGGTATATTCCTGCCAGGCAGGAACGACTGTCACCTTCCCCAGCGGAATAGGGTGATAATACTTTTTCCAGGCTTCTGCCCAGTCTTCTTCCCGTAATCCTTCACTGGACATAGTCACCTTTAATCCCAGAGCGGCGAACCGTTCCCGCAGGAAGGCGGCATACTCCGCCAGGTTGCGTTCCTCCGGGACGAACAGGGACACCGTCCCGTGTGTGCGGTCGGCATTGAGGATCCGTTCATCCATCAGATCACCATACACCCCGTCCAGCGTCACATCGCTGTAATCCTCGATCATCAGGCCGTTATCCAGCATGCTCATGACGGCGGCGATCTGCTCCAGGTCCTCCGTGCGGCCCCGGACGCTCAGTTTTGTCCATTCTCCCATTTTTTCAAAAACTCCTTTGCCTCTTGTTTATCTTGTTCCAGGCGGGCGTACAGGGCATCTAAGGATGCAAAATGCATCTCCCCCCGGATGCGGTGCAAAAAGAAGACCGTTAAGGGGGTGCCGTACAGATCCGCCGTGTGATCGAACAGGTGCGTCTCACAATTTGCCTGCCCCGCGACATCGACCGTAGGGCGCACGCCCACATTGCAAATGCCGCGCAGGGGCGCCTCTGCCGGGGTATAGACCTGCCCGCAGGCGCAGGCGACGGCATACACACCGTAAGCGGGGGTGACGGCCCCGGCCGGCAGTGCCTGATTGGCCGTAGGGTAACCGCGGGTGCGCCCCAGCGCCTTGCCATGCAATACCGGCCCCGTCAGAGAAAAGGGGCGCCCCAGCAGGCGTGCCGCCTGTTCCACATCGCCTTGCATGACGGCCAGGCGGATCGCACTGGCGCTGACCGGTTCCCCCTGCTCCAATACAGGCGGGAGGACGGAGAGCGGCACCCCGTGGGGGGCGAGCAGGGCAGCAAGGCAGGCCGTGTCACCGGCGGCCTGGTGACCGAAGCGAAAATTGAAGCCGCTGACCACCGCCTCAGCATGGCACCCCGCAAGGAGCACCTGCTCGACGAAAGCGGCAGGAGACAGGGTGCGCAGAGCGGAGAAGGAGGCATGAAAGACCCGCTGGATCCCTGCCTGCGCCATACGCGCCAGGCGCTCCTCCTCGGTCAGCAGGCGCGGCACCCCGCGCTTGATACTGTCATCTTCCGCAAAGGTAAAGACAGCCGGGATCGCCCCGCGCTCTGCGGCGATCTGCACCGTCCGGCGCAAAAGGGCGGCATGCCCGCGGTGCATGCCGTCAAAAAAACCCAGTGCCAGCACACAGCCGTCCGCCGGGCGCGTTCCTCCGCTACAAAGCGGCCATACCTCCATAATGCTCACCTTCCTTTATCCATTTCTCTATTATACACGTTTTTCCCCGCCGCGTCAAGAGGCAA
>CAYXDB010000045.1:0-12742 GCA_964463735.1 uncultured Ruminococcus sp.
GGTGAAGGTGGAATAGGCCACCCCACGCACAGAGCAGATCGGCAGGGTCTGGGCGATGGTCGCCACGCAGTCCTCCAGCGTCAATCCCTCTGCCATCATGGTGGAGATGATCTTACTGGTCAGGGTGGAAAGGATGCTGGCCTTTACGCCACTGCCCAGCCCATCTGCCACCACGATGACGGTGGAATGCTCGTCCTGCGAGACCACGTCCACATGGTCCCCGCACAACTGTTCCCCGGCGTGATTGATGCTTCTGTACCCAATATCCGCAGACAGATCATTCATCCGCAATACTCTCTTTCAATTTGGTCAGGGCGATCTTGGTCTCTGCCGCGGTCTCCCCCAGCAGAGAGGCGATCTCCTGCACGATGCGCATCTGCTTATCGACCACCTTATCAGCGATCTCCACCGTCTGGCGACTGATGCTCTCTTTCTTCTCGCGCTCTGTTTCCTCATCGGTCACATCACGCATGATGCACAGCAGCATGTGATAGGTGCCGTCATAGATGATGGTCTGCTCGATATAGCGGCCGTACTCTGCCAGGTATACCCGCACGTCCCGCAGACTCCGTTTGCTCTCCAGCACTTTCAGGAAGGGGGCCGGATCCAGCACGCGGATGACCTGATCCCCCAGCACATCGGAGGCGTTACGAATGTTCAGGATCTTGCGGGCGGCGGCATTGATCTGCTGGACCTCCAATGCCTCGTTGACCACGACCAGGCCGTTGGGCGTATTATTGATGATGCAATCCGAGAAGCTCTCTGCCTTGTCCTTCAGATAGGGCAGGCACATGGAGATCTCCGCCTTGCCGTGGTAGATGGCGATCGCCTTCTCACGGCAGGTGTCATAGCCGCAGGAGCCACAATTGAGTTCGTCCTCCGGCCGGATCTTGCCCATCTTGCGCAATATCTCGGCAATGGCGGCATCGTCCGGGATGCCATTACGCCGCTCAATAGGGGTGAAGGATTTGCGCATATCCATGGCATCCAGCGGGGTAACGGGGAAATCCTTTTCCCCGGCGTATTGAGATACCGCCATCAGGTCGGCCACGGGGGCCTTGCGATAGCGCTCCATCGCCGGGCCGCCCACGCAACTGCCCACGCACGCAGACATCTCGATAAAGCAGTGATGGATATTCCCACTTTCCAGTTCCCGCAGGGCGGCGATGCAGTTCTCTACCCCATCGACCGCCATATACGTATAGCCCGGCTGGCGTTGCACCATGGTCTTCAGGATGCCGCCGGCCGTGGGGAAGAAGCGGGCGCGGCTCTCCGGGGTGTCATCCATATCCAGTTCCAGCGTGATGTGTGCTTCCTCCAGCCAATGGGACAGGTTCTCAAAAGTGAGCACGGCATCGACCATGCCCGCATAATGCTCCGCTTCATCCTTTTTCGCGACACACGGGCCGATGAATACGGTCTTTGCCAGCGGAAAACGCTTCTTGATATCCACGCAGTGCGCCTGCATGGGAGAAAGGATGTCACACAGGCAGGGCAGGACCGTGGGAAAGTATTTCTGGATCAGAAGATTGACAGAGTGACAGCAGGAGGATATGAGCACATCGTGTGTGCCATCCGCCAGCATACGCTCATATTCCTTCTTCACGATCGTGGCGCCGATGGCCGTCTCCTCGACACCGGCAAAGCCCAATTGGCGCAGGGCCTTTTTCATCCCACGGATGCCAATGCCGGGATAATTGGCGGCAAAAGACGGCGCCAGGCTGACATAGACCGGATCGCCAGACTGGATCAGGACGCGCACCTTCTCTGTCTCGTCTACGATCTGTTTGGCATTCTGCGGGCAGACCACAAAGCACTGCCCGCACAAAATGCACTCGTTGCCGATGATGTGCGCCTGGTTCCCCGAAAAGCGAATGGACTTGACCGGGCAATGCCGGATGCATTTATAACAGTTCTTGCAATTAGACTTTTTCAGTGTCAGGCAATCGGCCATGTCTTACTCCTCCTTGGCTTTTTCCAGGGCTGGCAGGATCACGTCCTGCCAGAAATCGCGGAAGGTCTCCGGCGTGATGCCTGTGTAGACCTCTTCCCCTACGGTAATGGTCACGCCCACGCGGTTACAGCGGCCCGTGCAGAAACTGCCGGAGAGGACGATCTCATCCTGCAACTGGCCCTCCTCGATATTCTTCTGCAATTGCTCCACGATCTGGGGCGCCCCTTTCAGATGGCAGGAGCTGCCCACACATACCTCTACAAATATCATGCCTGTACCTTGGCGCGGATCTCTTTTTCAAAGAAATCCTGCACCGTATCCGGGGAGACGGAATGGAACACATCGTCCACCGTCACGCATACGCCTTCCTGGCATTTCCCCATGCAAAAGGTGCCGCACAACTCTACCTGGTCCCCCAGTTTTTCCTGCGCGATCAGGCACTGCAATTCCTCTACTACCTGGCGCGAGCCCTTCAAATGGCAGGAGGATCCGATACAAACCGTTACTTTCATACTATCTCCTTATTCTTGCATATTTCATATAGGGGCCGGCGCACATCACTGGGCGGCAGCGGCCAGATCAGCCATCTGATCCAATTTCTTGTTGCGGAAATAGAGGGCCACATCGATCGAGATCTCGATAAAGTTCAAGATGTAGAAGAAGAAACTCAGGTAGAACAGGAAACCAGTGCTTCCCTCTGCGACCTGGATGATCTTCCGCGCGATGCCGCAGGCATAGCCGATCAGCAAAAAGACCTCAAAGAACAGGCTCTTCCCTTTAGCGGTACGGGAGACGATGGACTTGCGGATGGAGATAGGCCAGGACAGGCCAAAGCAAAATATTGTCAGTGCTTCCAACAGATCTGTCATAACATTTTCCTCTTAACTCTTATTTTCTGCGGTAATCCGGGAGAAGTTTCGGGGAGACGGCCTCGGTGCAGATGCCGGCGGCGCGGCGCTCCTCCTCAAAGCGGGCAATGTGGGAAAGGGTCAGTTTGCCCACCGTGGTATTCTGGGCACGGGCGGCGGCATTCTGCCCGGCGCTCCGGCCAAAGACGATCACATCCAGCAGGGAGTTGCCCATCAGGCGGTTGCGCCCATGGATGCCGCCCACGGCCTCACCGGCCACGAACAGGTTCTCGACCTGCGGCGTCATGCAATCCACGCCGATATCCAGGCCGCCGTTCTGATAATGCAGGGTGGGGTAGACCAGGATCGGCTCGTGCCGGATATCGATGCCGTAATTGGCAAACATACGCATCATGGCAGGGATGCGGCGCTCGATCGTCCCTTCCCCGCCGATGGCCTCGATCATCGGTGTATCCAGCCACACGGCCGTACCGTTACCGGTCTCTACCCCGTTGTGCCGGTCAGAGCACTCCCGGATGATAGAGGCGGCCGCCACATCACGCGTTTCCAGCGGATGCATAAAGACCTCACCGCGGCTGTTGACCAGTTTGGCACCGAGAGAACGCACCTTTTCGGTCACCAGGGCGCCAAAGATCTGCTGCGGGAAGGCTGCACCGGTCGGGTGATATTGCAGGGTGTCGGCATACAGAAGGCCAGCCCCCACGCGGTATCCCAGCACCAGGCCATCGGCCGTTGCACCATAGTGGTTAGAGGTCGGGAAGCCCTGATAGTGCATCCGCCCGGCACCACCGGTCGCGATGATGACGGTCTTAGCACGGGCGACCATGATCTCCTGCGTTTCCATATTCAGCAGGACAGCACCGGCGGCGCGGCCATTCTCATCCAGGATCAGTTCGATGGCGGCAGTAAAATCCACCACCGGGATACCGCGGTTCAGCACTTCGTCCCGCAGGGTACGCATGATCTCCGCACCCGAGTAATCCTTGGCTGCGTGCATGCGTTTACGGGAAGTACCGCCCCCGTGTGTCGTGATCATGGTGCCATCCGGCGCTTTATCGAATTCGACCCCCAGGCCATTCAGCCACTGGATGGCCTCCGGCGCGTCGCAGACCAGTTTGGCCAGCAGTTCCCGTTTTGCCGCATAGTGGCCACCGCCAAACGCATCTACGAAGTGGATGGCGGGGGAATCATTCGGCTTATCGGCCGCCTGGATCCCGCCTTCCGCCATCATGGTATTGGCGTCCCCGATGCGCAATTTGGTCACGATCATGGTCTTGGCACCGGCCTGATCTGCCTCGATGGCGGCAGAGGCACCGGCCCCGCCGCCGCCGATGATCAGCACATCGACATCATAGCGGACATCCTCCAGATCGATGTCTTCTGCCTTGATGCGGCTGTGTGCCTCCAGCATCTCGCACAATTCGTGCGGCACCATCTCCCCTTTGTTGGGGCCGATGCGCAGCTGCGCGAACTCACTCTTTTTATAGTCCGGGTGATAGGCGGCCAGCAGGTCCTCTTTCTCTTTGGCCGTCATGCGGACGGGCTCATAGGCGATATTGGCGGCGCGGCTGGCTTCGACCGCCCGCAACGACTCTTCAAATTCCTTTGCGTACATCCTGAAAGCCCCCCTTATTTCTCGATCTCGCGGTTGTTGTACAGTTCCTTCAATTCCTCAATGGGCTTGCCCATCAGGCTCTCCATGAGGGAGGCGAAGGTACCATCCTTGATCTCACGCACGCGCTCCTCCAGGTGGGCGGAGCCGGGCGCCAGATACTTGCCGTTCAGGCGGCGCGCCAGCATGGCGACCTGCGGGTGCGAGATGCCGGCCGGGCAACGGGAAGAACATACGCCGCACATCACACAGTCAAAGGATGCTTCTGCGCATTTATCAAATTCCCCGCGCTGGGCATAGGCGATATACTGCATGACGTTCAGCCCCTGGGTGCAGCTTTTGGTGCAGGCATTACAGCCGATGCAGG
The DNA here is from genome assembly GCA_964463735.1 of uncultured Ruminococcus sp. Classification (GTDB taxonomy): domain Bacteria; phylum Bacillota; class Clostridia; order Oscillospirales; family CAG-272; genus UBA1740. The sequence goes on from CAYXDB010000045.1 coordinate 4,803, forward strand.
CATAGATCTCCGGATACAGTTGCATCATGATCTGCTCAGTGGGCTGGATCTTTTCCATATCGTAGACCTGCTTGACCAGCGGGAAGAAGGGCAGGGTCGCTACATACATATTGTCCTCGACCTTTGTCTGGCAGGCAAGGCAGGCATGCAGTTCTCTATCCCCTTTGATACGATAGATCGTGGCGCAGGCGCCGCAGAAGCCGTTCCGGCAACCGCAACCGCGCACCAACTGGTACCCGGCATATTCCATGGCACACATGATCGTGAGGTCATCCGGCACACGGTACAGTTTGCCAAACAGGTATACGTTGACCATTTTTTCCATTCCGTCTCACTCCTTCTCAATATTCATCCGGGAGTTCATCCAACTCATCACACCGGAAGACAGGGCCATCCTTGCAGACGTATTTGGACCCGATATTACAGCGGCCGCACTTGCCGATACCGCACTTCATCCGCAGTTCCATCGTGGTATACACCTGTTTTTTATCAAAGCCCATCTCCTGCAGACCGGCCAGGGTGAACTTGATCATGATCGGCGGGCCACACAAAATGGCCGTCTTGTTGGTCGCAAAGCCCAGTTCCTTCACATAATTGGGAACGAAGCCCACGTGCCCTTGCCATTCCGGCTGTTCGCGGTCGATGGTCAGGTGCACGTGCACCCCGGTGTCCTTCGTCCACTCTTCTACGATCTCACGGTAATCGACCAGGTCCTGCATACTGCGGGAACCGTACACGATATCGATCTCCCCATACTGATCACGATAATGACGGCAATAGTTGATCACCGAGCGCAACGGCGCCAGGCCGATACCACCGGCGATAAAGAGCAGATCCTGCCCGCGGAATGCCGTATCGACCGGGAAGGCATTCCCGTAAGGCCCGCGGATGGTGATCTCCTGGCCCACTTCCATGGCGTGGAGCCACTCGGTCACGCAACCACACTTTTTAATGGAGAACTCCATAAATTCTGTATTGGTCGGGGAGGAGGTGATGGAGAACATCGCTTCCCCCACGCCGGGCATGGACAGCATGGCGCACTGGCCCGGCTTATGCTCAAAAGCCTTCTTCCCTTCCCGCGTTACCACGCGGAAGGTCTTGACATCCGGCGTATCGATGCGGATGTCGGTCACGACCCCCACGACGGGGATCAGGGGTTCCTTATTTTCCATCACGGTCCTGTCCTCCCTCCAGTTTTTTCATGACCTTCACGATGTTCATCTGTATCGGGCACTTTGCCAGGCAACGGCCGCACCCTACGCAGGAGAACAGACCATCATTGTTGGTGGGGTAATACACCAATTTGTGCATAAAGCGCTGGCGGAAGCGCTCCATCTGCGTCAGCCGGGGCTGGCCAGCCGACATGCGGGTAAAATCGGAATACATGCAGGAATCCCAGCAACGGTAGCGCTGGACCCCGTGCCCGGTCTTGAAATCCCGGATATCATAGCACTGGCAGGTGGGGCACACAAAGGTACAGGTGCCGCACCCCAGGCAGGACTCCGACAGTTCCTTCCATTCCGGTGCGTGGAAAAAGGCATCGGTCTTCCCTGCGCCAAAGCTGTCCGCAGACAGGCCGGCAAGCGGCAGGGCGGCCAGACGGGCGCGGATCGTCTCCTTCTGTTGTTCCACGGCCGCGCTGTCACATTCCTCTGTCAGCGTAGCGAGGGAGGCAAGCAGGCGCTCCCCTTTTTCCGTTTTTGCTTCCATATACAGGGCATCTTCTGTCTTGTGGCAGACCACATCCCCGCACGGGGCGGCGGCATCGATGCCGAAGGTACCGCAGAAGCAGGTCTCTGCCGGGCGCGTGCAGGCCAGCGCCATGATCACGCCATGGGCGCGGCGCGCCTGATAATACGTATCGACCGGGTCAGCAAGGAACACACGGTCCAGGACATCCAGGCTCCGCACATCGCAGGCGCGGGCACCGAAGATCACAAAATCCTCTGTCTCCGTGCGCGTATCGATGATCTCGATATGCTTGCCCTCGGTCTGGAAGGCCATCAGGTCTTCCATCTGGGGGAAGAAGAAATCCTTGATGCTGCGGTCGGTCTGATAGGCATCAGAGAGTACCGTGCCGCTCTGCCATGTCTCATACCGCGTCCCCTTGGCATGATCCACCGGCACATACAGATGACGGTCAGCCGCGATGGCGGCAAACAGATCCTCTAAACGGGAAAGCGCGATCTTACGCATGGCGGCTACCTCCCTCCACGACTTCAGACGGTTCCGGGTCCGATGTGGCATAGTTGACGATCGGTGCGCGATTGCCTACCTCGGCACCTGCCTGATATTCCCCATAAAAACTATTGATATCCTTGATGAACTTCCGGTTCAGCAGGTGCAGGGGGATATGCTGCGGGCAAACGCGAGAGCACTCCCCGCAGTCGGTACAGCGACCGGCCACATGGAAAGCGCGGATGATGTGGAACATCTTTTCCTCAAACGAGTTGGCGGCGGCCTTGTTGTCTACGCCGGACTGCGGGTTGTCAAACACGCACTTCTCACAGGTGCAGGCGGGGCAGACATCCCGGCAGGCGTTACAACGGATGCAACGGGAGAGTTCGTTCTGCCAGAAAGCAAAGCGCTCATCCGGCGTCATGCGCTCCAGCCGCTCCACCTCATCGAAGCGGGAGGCATCCAGCACGGTGCCGTCCTCCCCGAGCAGTTCGTCATAGGCCACATGCTTTTGGGATTTGCAATGCAGGCAACGGTCCGGCAGAAGTTCCTGCCGCGCGACCTGCTTCACCCCGTCATAGAGCGTCTCCAGTTCTACTGTATCCCCCGTGTCACGCACGGCGCGCAGGCCATCTGCCGCCTGGCGGACCCGGCCCACGTCCAGCATGCCCGCGCAGGGGATGCCGATCGCATAGACCTTTTCCCGGTCGAAGCGATGCTCTGTCAGCAACTGGTTGAAGCTGTATGTATCACACGGCTTCAGGAACACCAGCACGCGGCCGGCATCCTTCTTCAAAGTCTCTTTGATCAGATATTTGGAAAGGTTGGCACCGCAGAAATCCGAGAAGACGAAGTCCCGGCGCAACTCTTCCTCACTTTGGAAGACAGCGGGGGTCACGTCATAGGAGAATTCCCCGGCCTTCCAGCCCAACACACGATCCACTGTGCCATCAGCCAGCAAGGCGCTGGCACGCGCAAGGAGTGCCTCACAATTTATTTCTTGCATCGTAGATCCTCCAGTCTCTTATTTTCGCCCAGTGCGGCGACCGTCTGCACGAAATCATTCATCGTGGCGGCAAATTTTGCCCCCTCTGCGGCGCTGACCCATTCCACACGGGTGCGCTCCCGCTCGATGCCCAGATAATCCAGCATGGAGAACAGCAGGGACATACGGCGGCGGGCATAATAGTTGCCCGACGTATAGTGGCAATCCCCGGGGTGACAGCCGCACAGGATCACGCCATCCGCCCCGCGCTGGAAAGCGCGGAGGATGAACATGGGGTTCACACGGCAGGAACAGGGGACACGAATGATCTTGACATCCGCCGGATAGGCCAGGCGGTTGTTCCCTGCCAGGTCTGCCCCTGCATAGGAGCACCAGTTACAGCAGAATGCCACGATATGGGGCTTATATTCTGTTACTTGCATATTGCATCCACCTCCGCCATGATCTGTTTGTTGGTAAAGCCGCGCAGGTCCATCGCACCGGACATGCAGGCGACCGTGCAGGCACCGCAGCCCTGGCACACCGCCTCATTGACGACAGCCACACGCCGCACGCGGGTCGTGCGATCCGGCATACGGAACTCTTTATCCTGATAGGTGATGGCGCCATACGGGCACACCTTCTCACAGGTGGAGCATCCGTTACACATCATCTCATCGGCATGCGCGATGCAGGGGTTGCCGGTCAATTTGTCACGGCACAGCAGGCCAATGACCTTAGACGCGGCCGCGCCGGCCTGCGAAACGGTCTCCGGGATATCCTTCGGCCCCTGGCAGGTACCAGAGAGGAACACACCGGCTGTCGGGCTCTCCACCGGGCGCAGTTTGGGATGTGCCTCGGTAAAGAAATCATTGGTATCCATGCTGGCTGTCAGCATGGTGGCCAGCGGGCGGGCCGACTTATCCGGCTCGATGGCGGCGGCCAGCACCACCATATCGGCATCGATGTGCAACTGCTTGCCATAGATCAGGTCGGAGCCCTGGACCTTCAATTTCCCGTCCTCGGGCGACACTTTGCCGACCATGCCCTTGATGTAATGTACGCCGTACTCTTCCACCGCGCGGCGATAGAACTCGTCAAAGTTCTTGCCCGGTGTACGCACGTCGATATAGAAGACATAGACCTCGGTATCGGGGTATTTATCCCGGATCAGCATAGCGTGCTTTGCTGTATACATACAGCAGATCTTGGAGCAATATTCCTTGCCCTTTTCCGCACAGGCGGCGCAACGCGAGCCCACGCACTGCACGAACACGATCGTGTGCGGATGCGTGCCGTCCGAGGGGCGCAGGAGGGTCCCGCCGGTGGGGCCGGCCGCATTCATCAGGCGCTCCAGCTCCAGCGATGTGATCACATCCTTGGACTGGGAATAGGCATACTCATCAAACTTCTCCATGGAGATGGGATTGAAGCCGGTCGCCACCACGATGGCACCGTATTTTTCCGTCAGATAGGTATCCTTGGCCTTATAATCGATGGCGCCCGCCGTGCAGACCTTGGAGCACACGCCGCACTTGCCGGTCTTGAGCATCGTGCAATAGTTGGGGTCGATGGTCGCGACCTTCGGCACTGCCTGGGCGAACGGGATGTAGATGGCATGGCGGTTATCCATGCCCAGATTGAACTCATTGGGCACTTTCTTCTGCGGGCATTTTTCCGTGCAGAGACCGCACCCGGTGCATACGTCCTCCTTGACGTAGCGGGCGCGGCGCTTGATGGTCACATCAAAGTTGCCCACGAACCCCTTGACCTCCGTCACCTCCGAATAGGAGAAGATACGGATGTTCTCGTGCTGTGCCACCTCGACCATCTTAGGGGTCCCGCCGGTGGGGCCGGCCGCATTCATCAGGCGCTCCAGCTCCAGCGATGTGATCACATCCTTGGACTGGGAATAGGCATACTCATCAAACTTCTCCATGGAGATGGGATTGAAGCCGGTCGCCACCACGATGGCACCGTATTTTTCCGTCAGATAGGTATCCTTGGCCTTATAATCGATGGCGCCCGCCGTGCAGACCTTGGAGCACACGCCGCACTTGCCGGTCTTGAGCATCGTGCAATAGTTGGGGTCGATGGTCGCGACCTTCGGCACTGCCTGGGCGAACGGGATGTAGATGGCATGGCGGTTATCCATGCCCAGATTGAACTCATTGGGCACTTTCTTCTGCGGGCATTTTTCCGTGCAGAGACCGCACCCGGTGCATACGTCCTCCTTGACGTAGCGGGCGCGGCGCTTGATGGTCACATCAAAGTTGCCCACGAACCCCTTGACCTCCGTCACCTCCGAATAGGAGAAGATACGGATGTTCTCGTGCTGTGCCACCTCGACCATCTTAGGGGTCAGGATGCACGCGGCGCAGTCCAGGGTCGGGAAGGTCTTGTCCAGCTGTGCCATCTTACCGCCGATGGTCGGCTTTGTCTCCACGATGTCGACCGGGAAGCCGGCATCGGCAATGTCCAGCGCGGTCTGGATGCCGGCGATACCGCCGCCAATGACCAGGGCGCGCTTGGTGACCGGGCTCTCTCCGGGCGTCAGCGGTGCGTTCAGGTTCACCTTGGCCACGGCGGCGCGCGCTAGGATGATGGCCTTTTCCGTGCCGATCTCCATGTCCTTATGGACCCAGGAGCACTGCTCACGGATGTTCGCGATCTCCACCATATAGGGGTTCAGCCCGGCGGCGGCGGCCGTCTTACGGAAGGTCGCCTCATGCATACGCGGAGAGCAGGAGCAGACCACGATGCCCGTCAGATGGTGGGTGGCCACCGCCTCACGGATCATATCCTGCCCCGCCTGCGAGCACATGTATTGATAATCTACCGAATATGCTACCCCCGGCTCCTGCCGCAGGGCATCGGCCACTGCCTTTACATCTACCGTACCGGCGATGTTGGTGCCGCAGTGGCACACAAATACACCAATTCTTTGCATGGTCCGTCTCCTTTACTTCGCATATTTCCGCAGGGCACTGACCAGCGCCTGCTGCGGCATATCGTCATCGATCCGCTCCGGGATCGCATCCGGCTTCAAGTGATTTTGTCCCTTTTCCCGCACTACGCTGAGGCGCAATGCCTCGATCAGTTTCGCCGGTTCCACCCCGCGCGGGCAACGGTCCACACAGGCAAAGCAGGACAGGCACTTGTACAGAGACGGGGAGGCGAGAAGCGGGGCGATATCCCCCTTCTCCACCATATATACAAATTGATGCGGGTGGTATTCCATCTCATCGTAGGAGGGGCAGGTGGCAGAGCACTTGCCGCAACGCATACACTTGACAGGATCCGTTCCGCTCATACGAAGGAGCTGTTCCTTCCTATCGATATCGTTCATTGATCACATGCCTCCTTCACGCCGAGGGCCTCTGCCATCAGCTCGGTAAAATATAGCACCGGTACAGGGCTCTCACCCTTGACCAGATTGTATTGGCACAGCGGGCAGGCGGTCACGATCGCGTCTGCGCCATGCACGGCGGCACTCTGGCTGACAGCAGATGCGCGCCGTTCTGCCTGGGCACCGTCCTCCAGCACCACGTATCCGCCACAGCACTCATTGCGCTGGGGATATACCACTGGTTCTGCCCCCAGGGCACGGATCAGGTCCTCCAGGATGCGGGGGTTCTCCGCATCGTCCATCTGCATCACACGGCCGGGGCGCAGAAGCATACAGCCATAATAGGCGGCGATGCGGCGGCCGGTCAGGGGGGAGACGACCTTCTCACGGATACGGTCAAAGCCCACGGTGTCCCGCAACAGTTCCAGATAATGATAGACCTGTGTCTCGCCCTGATACGGGGCGGGGGCATTCTTCTCCTGTGCCAGATACCGGTTGACATGCATGGCGAATTCTGCATCCGTCTGCATGGCGTGGTTGGTCTGCTTGATCACATTGTGGCAGGCAGAGCAGACGGTGACCAGCGGGCGCCCCGCGTCCCGTGCCGCGATCAGGGCACGCACGCTGGACAGTTTGCTGGCGATCTCATCCCGTGCACTGACGTACACGCCACCACAGCACTGCCAATCCTCTATTTCGCACAGCTCCACCCCCAGCACTTCTGCACAGCGGCGTGCGTACACGTCCAGCTGTTTGGCCTTCGTGCGGAGCGTGCATCCGGGAAAATAACTGACCTTCATGTATTTTTCTCCTGCTCTTTCCATCCGTCAGACCATCTGCTCCGGATGGAACACTTCATCAAACTTCTCTGCCGTCAGGAAGCCCAGTTCTATGCAGGCCTCCCGCAGGGAGATGTTGTCCTTGAATGCTTTTTTGGCCGTCTTGGCGGCGTTCTCGTAACCGATATAGGGATTCAGCGCGGTCACCAGCATCAGGGAGTTGTGCAGGTTGTGGTGCATCTTTTCGCGGTCGGCGGTGATGCCCACAGCACAGTTGGTATTGAAGGAAACGATCGACTCTGCCAGCAGGCGGGCGGACTGCAGGAAGTTGTAGATCGCGACCGGCATGAACACATTCAACTCAAAGTTGCCTTGCGATGCGGCCATCCCCACGGCCACATCGTTCCCCATCACCTGCACGGCTACCATGGTCACGGCCTCACACTGTGTGGGGTTCACCTTGCCGGGCATGATGGAAGAGCCCGGTTCATTTTCCGGGATGTGGATCTCACCCAGACCATCACGGGGGCCGCTGGCCAGCCAGCGCACATCGTTGGCGATCTTCATCATGTCGCAGGCGGTCGCCTTGATAGCGCCATGGGCAAAGACCAGCTCATCCTTGGAGGTCAGGGCGTGGAACTTGTTTTCT
>CAYXDB010000046.1:0-12636 GCA_964463735.1 uncultured Ruminococcus sp.
CCCACATAGAACGCAACACATGCGACACCGGCGGGAGGTGGTAAGCGGGCAGTTCCATGACGAACGGGGCGGGGTCACCGGCGAACATACGCGTCTTCTTCAGCATGATGCCGGAGACGATGATCGCCGCCGCACCGATGAAGTACGCACCGGTCGCGATCCACGGGCTACCGCCAAAGATGGCGCCCGCCATCATGGCGATGAAGGGCATCTTTGCCCCGCACGGGATGAAGGTGGTGGTCATGATGGTCATACGCCGGTCACGCTCATTTTCTATCGTACGGGAGGCCATGATGCCCGGCACGCCGCACCCGGCGCCGACCAGCATCGGGATAAAGGATTTGCCGGAGAGGCCGAACTTGCGGAACACACGGTCCAGCACGAAGGCGATACGCGCCATATAGCCGCACGCCTCAAGGAAGGCCAGGAGCAGGAACAGCACCAACATCTGCGGGACGAAGCCCAGAACCGCGCCGACACCGGCCACGATGCCATCCAGGATCAGCCCTTCCAGCCAATCCGGCACGCCGGCGCTTTCCAGCCCGTCACCGATCAGGGTGGGGAGCCCGGGGATCCAAACAGGATAGTCTGCCGGGTCAGGCTCTGTGCCGTAGGCGGCCACGGCCGCTTCGATCGCGGCGCGGTCTGCCTCATTCTCGGTCACTTCCAGCGTTTCTTCATCCTCTGTCTCATAGGTCAGAGTGACGTCCTGCGGGAAGTGCGCCAATACGCGGGCAAGGGCGGCGCGGGCGGCTTCTTCCTCATAGTCCTCCGCCTCGCTGTCCAGCGCCGCGGCAACGCTCTCATCGCCCGTCTCCTCGGTATACCGATCGACCAGGGCCGCAAGGATCTCGTTCGTGTCGCCGTATTCTTCCACGGCGGCCTCATAGTCCCCGGCACCGATGCCGAAGAGGTGGAACCCGTCTCCAAACACGCCGTCGTTTACCCAGTCGGTCGCGGCCTGCCCCACGGTGACCATGGAGAGGAAGTAGACAAGGAACATCACCAGGGCAAAGATGGGCAGCCCCAGCCAGCGGTTGGTCACGACGCGGTCGATCTTATCCGATGTCGTTAAGGCACCGGCCTTTTTCTTCTTGTAGCAGCTCCGTATCACATTGGCTATGTACACATAGCGCTCGTTGGTGATGATGCTCTCTGCATCGTCCTCCAGCTCCGCCTCGGCCGCGCGGATATCCGCCTCGATATGTGCCTGTGTCTCGGGGGACAGTTGCAGGCGCTCCCGCACTTTATCATCCCGCTCAAACACCTTGATGGCATACCAGCGCTGCTGTTCCTCCGGCATGGTATGCACGGCGGCTTCCTCGATGTGAGCAATGGCATGCTCCACACAGCCGGAGAACTGGTGCATGGGGACGGTCTTGCCCCCCCGTGCGGCGTGCAGGGCCGCCTCGGCCGCCTCGGTCACGCCGGTGCCGCGCAGGGCCGACAGCTCGACCACCGGGCAACCCAGTTGCCGGGTGAGTTGCGCCATATCGATCTTATCACCGTTGCGCTTCACCACGTCCATCATGTTGATGGCCACCACGACCGGGATGCCCAGTTCGGTCAACTGGGTGGTCAGGTACAGGTTGCGCTCCAGGTTCGTACCGTCTACGATGTTCAAAATGGCGTCGGGGCGTTCATCCACCAGATAATTCCGGGAGATGACCTCCTCCAATGTGTAGGGAGACAGGGAATAGATGCCGGGCAGATCGGTCACGATCACGTCCTCATGCTTCTTCAGTTTCCCTTCTTTTTTCTCTACCGTAACGCCCGGCCAGTTGCCCACGAACTGGTTGGCGCCCGTCAGGGCATTAAACAGGGTCGTCTTACCGGCATTGGGGTTGCCGGCCAGCGCTATTCTGATAGGTCTTTTCTCCATCATGTATGAAATCCTTCTTTCTTTGATCAGCCGCCCGGCTGACTGAATGGCTGTTTATCCGCTTGCGGATAGTTTGTGCCGGTGGATCACTCCACCTCGATCATTTCTGCATCGGCGCGGCGCAATGACAGCTCATAGCCACGCACGTTCAGTTCGATGGGGTCACCCAGCGGCGCCACCTTGCGGACATGCAGTTCCGTCCCGCGGGTGATGCCCATGTCCATGATGCGGCGGCGCACCGCCCCCTCGCCGTGCAGGCGTACCACGCGGGCGCTCTCGCCCACCCGTACCTCACGTAATGTCTTCATGCTCTCCCTCCTTTCCTTTATACCAGGATCCTTTGTGCCATTTCCCGACTGATGGCCACGCGGCTCTCCTTCACGTTCACGATCAGGTTGCCGCCCAGGGTGTTGACGATCGTTACCGTCCCCCCGACCACAAAGCCAAGATCTGCCAGGTGTTGCTTGATCTCCGGACTACCGCCGATCCGGCGGATGACCTGTGCCTCTCCCACGTCGGCTACCACAAGTGGCATCAATGCCTTCGCCTCCTTTTGTTCTTGCCCGGTCGCAGCGCTCTGCCTCCCGGTGTGCCTACGCCCCGGATGACCGGCGGCCGTCCGCCCCGCCGCCCTTCCGGGCGCATGCGTGATCTGCCGACCGCTTTTGGTTAGTCACCGCTAACCGTTGGGGTGCATTTTGCGGTTAGCAAAACCTAACCGCTGCTGTGAAATATAAGTTAGCACCCGCTAACCGATATATATTATACACACGCCCCCGGGCTTTGTCAACCCCCCTTTTTCACTTTTTCAATTTTTTTCGCCCGGCGCCCCTTTGGCCGCCGAATGGGTGCGGGTGTGCGGCACGTGCCGGGGGCGCTTTCTGCTTCTCTGCCCGGGCGATGCAGCATGGCATGGGCGCGTGCCCCTGATGGCGGGCGCCCTTACTTATGACAGCAGGGCCGCCGCGCGACCGTGCCGGGTGCCAAAAAGATGCCCGATAGGGACGCAGACGGGCAAAAATCTTCTGTATCCCACGATATTGGTCGCTATCCTTGTGGAAAATAGCAAAAACCGCCTGGGTTTTTTGTGTTTTTTACCATAAACTATTGACATCTCCCTTTCCATCTTGATATAATATACGTAACACATTATTCACAGTTGTTGCATTAGGTGACAGGCCCTGCGGTTTTGTCACCATGCGGGAGGTGCAAGATGAGCCAGGTCCCTATGCATATCATCCGCTGGGAGGGAGACGACGACAATAACGTACTGGTCTACCGCTCCCGCATCACAGATTTCAATACCGGCTCGGTCCTGATCGTAAACGAGTCACAGGAGGCGCTGGTCTATCAAAACGGGATCGCAGAGCGATATGGGCACGGCCAGCATCAATTGCCCACGCTGAACACGCCGGTCACCCGCGGTTTCTGGGCCTCCTTCTTCTCCCGGCGGCCGGATGCCGCGCGGGACGGTAGCACCCCGTATTCCTGCGATGTATATTTTGTAAACCGGGTCGCCGACCTTTCCCTGCTCTGGGGCACCCCCAGCCGCATCACGTGTGAGGACCCGAAGTACCACGTCTTTGTGCACGTGGGGGCCAACGGCTCTACCAAGGTGCGCGTCAAGGACGCGATGCGCTTCGTCATCAGCACGGTGGGGCAGTTGCCGGAATATTCCTTTGAGCGGCTAAAGAGCACCATCAAGCAGGAACTGGTGCAGATCGTCGTTTCCCTGATCAGCCAGGAGATCCAGCAGATGGAGACCAGCGTGCTGGAACTGCAGGGGCGCCTGCTCCCCCTCTCCGACCGGATCCAGGAGCAGTTGAACCTGCGGCTGGAGGACATGGGGCTGGAGGCCACGCACTTTACCATCCAGACGCTGGAACCGGAGCAAAAAGACCTCGCCGAACTGGAAAAATTGCGGAACGAGCGCCTGCGGGAATTGCAGGCCATCGACCTGGAGGCGACCCGTGTGTCGCGTCTGACCCGCGAAAAGGCGGCGGCCGAGGCCGATGCACGCCGCATGGGCGGCTATACTTATCAGGAAGAGCGCCAATTTGACGTGCTGGAAAAGGCCGTTTCCAACGAGGGGATCTCCGGCACTGTGATGGGCGCCACCGTAGGCGCCGGGCTGGGGGCCACCCTGGGGGCCGGCCTGGGGGCGACCGTGCGGCAGGCGGCACAGCCGGCCGGGGCGGGCGTATGCCCCCGGTGCGGGGCTGCGGCCGGTACCGGGCGCTTCTGCGCCGGTTGCGGTCAACCGCTGACGCCGCCCAAGCGCTTCTGCGCGGAATGCGGCACCGAATTGCCCGAGGGGGCGCGGTTCTGTGGCAACTGCGGTGCCCCGACCGCCCCGCAGGAGCACCAATGCCCGCAATGCCACGCGACCGTACCGGGAGATGTCCGTTTCTGCCCGCAGTGCGGCGCCAAACAGGCATAAGGAGGCTATCATGCGTAAAAAGATCGCCCTTACCTTCACCATCTCCGTTCTGGTCGTCTATGCCGTACTGCTCACCCTGCTGTTCCTGCTCCTGCCGCAAACTCTCCGGGAGCATACGATCTTTGCCCTCTCTCTCGCCTTCTTCCTCGGCTCCGGTCTGCTCATGACCGGGTACATCGTCCGGGAGATCCTCCGGGGCGGGATGGATACTTCTATCCTCCTGCCGCCACTGCTCCGCTTCTTTTTGCTGGGCAACCTGTTCTTCCTTGCCGCCGGTGCCCTGTTCCTGTGCCTGTTGCCGGATATCAAACTGGTGCTGGCTGTCGATCTGGTAGCGGCCGCCGCCTACTTCCTGCTCGTCTTTCTCTACCGCCTGCCGGTGCGTGCCGTGCGCGCACAGCGCGAGATCCGCGACCGGGATGTCCGCCTGGTAGACGGGTGGCAGAGCACGGTGGAACTGTATGCCGATATGGCGACCGACCGTGACTGTGCCCAGGCACTCCGCCGTCTGGCAGAGGACCTGCGGTACAGCGACCATGTTTCCTATGGTGCCCTGCACACCTTCGACAGTGCCCTGGACGATCGCATCCGGGCGATGCAGGCCATCCTTGTCGCCCAGCCGAAGGAAGAACAGCTGGCCGAGATACAGGCCGTCCGCCTCCTGGTCAAGGAGCGCCAGGCACGTTGCCTGCAACTGAAATGAGGCACATTCGAGAGGTCCGGGTGCGTGACCTCTGGCTCTATTTCTACCTGCCGGTACTCTTTCTTGCCCTGTTATGGGCGCTGTATGCCCTGTTGCGTACCCACGGGGCGCCCCTGTGGTGGTCTTTAGGGGCCGCCGCCCTGCTCAGCTACATTCCCCTGCGCCGCGCCCTGATCGGTGCTGTGCTGCTGTATAAAGCATATGCCCCCCTTTCCCTGCGCCAGAGTTGCCTGTTTGAACCGACCTGCTCCACCTATATGATCCTGGCGATCCAAAAGTACGGCATCCTTCTTGGCGTGGCCAAAGGATTGCATCGGATCCTGCGTTGCCACCCCCCGAACGGTGGCGTTGACTATCCGTGAAAAACTTGCGTCCTGCAGTTTTTTATATATTCTATCATTAAGAAGGAGATCACTATGGCAGAAGGTTATCTCAACACGCTATGTCCCACCTGTTCCCGGCCCCTGAGCTATGTGCCGGGGGGCGACCCCGTCACGTGCGAAAGTTGCGGCAACACATGGACGGCCAGCCAACTGGAGCGGCACGACGCTCCGGCAGCACCGGCGTCCGCCGCGGCTGCTACCACCGCCCTGATCGCATCCATCGACAATTCTGACTCCGCACTTGCCTATCTGGAAAGTTTCTTTGAGGAGGTCGACTGGGAAGATTTCTATCGTTCCTCCGACCTGTCCTTCCCGCAGATCGACCGGATGGTGCAGAACATCCTGGTCAAATCGGCCGCTAACCCGGCGGCATGGGAACTGCGCTTCCGCAGTGTGGCGATCCCCCTCCAGAAGAAGCTGGAAGGGCTTGCTGTCCTGGAAAAAGAGTTCCTTACCCGTTATCAGCAGACGGATATCTTGCAGGATGACGACTCGCTTTCCGATTTTGACATGTACCGGCGCACCGCGGCGCTATTGCATGCCCAGCAGGACGACCTGCTGAAGGATCTGGAACACAGCCTGCAGTACGCCACGCGCCATGCACTGGCCGCCGAGGCGCTGGAGCCGCTCAATGCCATGTTGCAACAGCTGCGCACGGCACTGGCCGCCGTCAAGCCGGTGGAAAAGTACCAGCAGTTGCCCGGCTATGCCGCCGCAGAGAAAGCCAAGCAGGAGCGGGTATCCCGGGAACTGGCCGAGCAGGGCATCCAGGCAGAGCGCATCTATGCTTCGGCCCTGGAGGCTTACCGCAAGGGCAATCATTCCAACGAGGTGCTGTCCGACTTTGAGTCGATCCGCGCTTACAAGGATGCCGCCACCTATGCCCAGCAGATGAACGTGTGGGTCGATCTCACCGCCAAGAAGTCGACCATGATCCGCATTGCTGACAAGTATTTCCTCCTGCGCCCGGTCACGCCGCTCTTCAATGTCAAGAACGGGGCCAATGTAGCCGACGCTGAAGAAATGACCGAGCAGGAAAAGGCACAGCAGGAAAAAGAAGAACGCGAAAAGATCAAGAAGATGGACGAGGAGGCGCTGGCCGCCCAGCAGGAAGAAGAAGCTGTGGCCGCTATGAAGCGCCTGGAACTGGTCCCCGTCAATAAAGAGCATAAACCGGCCGAGAAGGCCGCGGTCACCGGCATCACCAAACTGCTGGGGCACCATGGCAAATATCTGTATTTCATCCGCGACAACCGCGCCATCTGCAAGTTCAACTCCGATTATACGGATGCCGCCGTGGAAGTGTTGCATCAGGCACGGGTCGGCGACTATGAGGACATCCAGGGCAACATCCGCCCCGTCGTGATCGGGAACACGCTGTTCCTGCGTACCAAACTGCACAAAGAGGCCGCCGCCAAACTGGGCTGCTTTGCCAATGTGATCCAGAAGATCAAGAATTTCTTCCTCCGCCTGTTTGGCAAGCTGAAGCCGGAAGAAGTCAACCGCAACAACTACTCCCTGTTGAAGATTGATCTCAACAACGACACCATCGAGACGGCATTGCCTGAGATCGTCGATGTATTGCAGGTAGAAGACACGCAGATCTTCTTCACCCGTATCGAGCGGGAGGAAGGCATCGAGCGGGAGCGCTTCTGTGCGCTGAACGCCAGAACGGGCGAGGTCGAGCAACTGCTGGGTGCCAACTGCGACATCTGCGGTGCCACCCGTGACTATGTGGCCTACATGCTGTGGATGCCGGATGCCTACAACCGCGATCTGTATGTGATCCACCTGGCCGACAAGAAGAAATGCCTGCTGGAAAAGAACATCTATCGTTTCTACGGCATCATCGGCGACAGGATCTATTATACCGTGGGTAATGAGAAGCGCCGCGTGCTCTTCAGCATCCTGCCGGACGGCACCGACCGCACCGAAGTCATGCGGGAGGCCGCACGGGTCGAGGGTGCTTCCCTGCACAACGGCTGGCTGTATCTGACGCGTGGTAAAGCGCCCAACACGGCCCTGTTCCGCGTGCGTGCTGACGGGCGCGAGGCTACCTGCCTGTGCACCCAGTACCGCCGCCAGATCTGCATGAAGGGCGGCTACCTCTTCTATCTGGATTGCGACAACAGCCTGTGCATGGTCAAGGTCGATGGCACACATTATCAGCGCCTGGTAGAGGACGTGGTAGACACCTTTGTCTACGATGAAGAGATCCTGCTGACCCGCCGCGAGAATGGCACCATGTCCCTGTATCGGGTCGATGCAGACGGCAGCAACCTGCGCAAGGTCGTCTACGACATCAGTTGCGCACAGGCCAACCCCTATGATCAGAATGAATTGTACCTGTACCGCACCGAGCAGGTCACCTACGCGATCCACACGCCGATCAGCGCGACCGAGTACTCCACACAGCGCCAGAAGGTCACGGTGGAGAAATTCGTGCTGTACGATCGCGCCGCCAACACCTGCACCGATGTGCTGAAACTGGGCGAGCCGGATATGACCTCCATGGAGTTCAAGACCGGATGCCTGTTCCACCGCAAGACAGTCAAGAAGGACAGCAAGATCGAGATCATCCCGCACCAGGTCGTCTTCCGCTACAAGGATGCCGCCACCGCCGGTGCCGTCTCCAAAGAGATGGACGCAAGGGAGCAGGCGCTGAAAGACAAGTTGAAGAATCTGAAGAAGGGCCTTTCCAACCGGAACCGCTGATCTCACACCACACGGGTAGCCGAAGGGCACCCGTGCCCCCTGCCGGCGGCAGTCCCCCACGGGACTGCCGCCGGTCTTCTTTCCCTGCTGTGCAGACAGCGGGGACATCGCCACACACGCCCCGCGCCTCGGCACGCAACACAGCGCCTATAAGGTCAGGGGCTGTCTCATCCGCCCGCCGCATAGCCTCCACGTGGCCTCCCTCCGGGGAGTAGAAACGGCGCGAAAAACAGGCCTCTCTGCAGGGCGCGAAGGGGCCGTGCAATACAGGCCTCTGGGCGCGGAAGGAACCTGCGCTCTCGTAGCCTTCCTCCGGGAGGTGGTGAGCGCAGGCTCCTTCCGTCACGCCGCGGCGCTAACAAAAAAATCAAGATCATCCGCGTGATGATCTTGATTTTTTGTTGCATTTTTATGGCGCTATCGCAAAATTCCATGTGCGACAGCCCCTTATAGGTATTTATTCGTGCAAAAAAGGTAGCCGGGGGAAGATCGCCTTTTCAGGAGATGCCGACCAGGATCATAGCGGCGACGCCGATGAAGAAGCCGATCTGCTGGCGCCGGCTCATCCGTTCCCCAAACATCAGGGCGGCGCACAGCGCGGTGCACAGGATGATACTGCCATTGAGGATCGGGAAGAAGATGGCACTGGGCAACACCCCGGAGAGATATGTGTTGTTCAAATTCTGAACGGCGAAGATGATACCAAGCGCCACCGCCTTGACGTAAAACGGCCAGGTGCGCGGCGCGGTATACACAGCAGGCGCCTCTGCCTGCGTGGCCGCGCGCTGTGCCCGCCGGCGCTGTACCAGATGGATGCCCAGGTACAGCAAGGCAGAGCAGAGCAGGTTCAGGCAGAAGACGAAGACCAGCATGGACGGCAGTGCATCCTTATCCGCCCCGTTCTGATGATATTTTTGCAGAAATCCGACCAGGCCGGTCACGCAGAAGGCGCACAGGCAATAGACCAGCCAGCGGAGGGAAAAGGTCGCCTTGCTCCCGCGGGCGGGTGCCAGGCACAGGTACATACTGCCCACCAGGATCACGATCCCGATGATCTGGCCGGGGCGCACCGCCTCCTGATAATACCACATGCTCAGGAACGTGGACGGGATGAACCCGCAGGCGTAGATCAGGGAAGAGAATGCCACGCTCCCGCAATTCATGGCCAGCAACAGCAAGATCTGGGAGAGCAGGGACAGGATGGCATACAGGGCGGCAAAGCCGACGGTATATCCGGTCACATGGGCAAAATTCCCCGTGGCCCAGGAATAGATGGCCAGCCCCACAGCGGCGGCCGCCATGCTGAAGATGTTGACGAAATGGATGTGTTCCGGCGCTTGACTGACGGCGCTGACCTGCTTGGACAGGGTATTCTTCCCCGTCCCGAACACCACAGAGAGCAGGCACAGGAGGACGGTGACGACGATGCTATCCATATCTATACCTCATGAAAACAGCTGGTAGCTGTGCGGCGCGATCTGCCCCTGCGTTGCATCGTCTACCTGTGCGGCATCGGTGTAGTTGGCGACCACGCGTGCCCCATTTTCATAGCGTATCTCCCGCAGGCCGTTCTGCTGTTCCCGGTAGGACGACATATACACATTTTGCAGTGCGGCAAAGGGGGCGTAGTCATCCTGCGTCTTACGGATGACGGAGACACTGCGGCGCAGGTCCTCTTCCCCATCGCAGGTCAGGTCGATATCTCCCATCCAGTTGTTGGTGGCACCGAATTTGGAATAGAAATAGAAGGTCGGGCGACCGCCATACAGGTATACCGAGACGGCCTCATCCGGCCCCTTCAGCCCGTAGTTGACGGTGTTGGTGAAGGGATTGTACAGCACGATGCCGTGATAGGTCAGCTCCCACAGCGGCACATACTGATCGATCAGATCCTTCAGCGGTGCCTGCGCGGTAGAAAAGGACTGATACAGCGAAAAGTCCAGCCCGCCAAGCGAGAAGTCCATGCCCCCCTCGGAGGAGAAGCCGCCGAACAATTCCTGCGAGGTCTGCATGATCTCATCCATACAGCCAATGGCCTCCCGCATGGTGCAGGGGTGATCCGGAGAGAAGCAGGTGTACGGGGTCAGGATCGACAGCACGTCGATATAATGCAGACCGTGGAAGCCGAGTGCCGCCACAGCAGGCAGGTCACGCCGCGCCTGCTCGACCTGTTTCTTCGGGCAGGCGCCGTGGGCACGGCCACCGCCCCAACAGCCACCGGTCTGCAACTTGCCGTCTGCGCGCACGGCAATGTCCTCCCGGCGGAAATTGTCAGCGATCTCATAGTGGTCCAAGCAGTTCGTATGGCAGGTGATGGTATACCCCAGGGCTTGTACGTGGGCGATCGTGCGGCGCAGCTCTTCCTCACCCCCCAGTGCTTCCTCGACCGGGAAGATCTGCGGCCAGCGGCCGTCATGCCCCTTCTGGTTCCAGCCCACGAGTGACAATTCTGCGCCGACCACACCGCTCTCGTGCAGGGCATCGGCTATATCGCGCACCCGGGCAAAGGTGCAGGCCACGTGCATGGGCGGTTCGGTCTCCAGCGTCTGGTGCTCGACCGGGGAGGGCACCGGCTTCCACCCCATGCGGATACGGATGAGCGGGTAGCGGCGGTTGTAATCCAGCTCCGACCGGGCGGCGCATTTCTCGGAAAGCGGGGCGATCTCCCCACGATGCAGGCGCACCTCCCGCTCGACCCGTGCCACACCGTTCATATCGGCATCGCCCAGGTCAAAGAGCGTCAGGACCATATCATCGGCCACCGGCTGTGCCGCCAGATCTACGGTGATGGCCAGGTGATACTGCCCGTCCCGGCAGGTCGCGCACAGGACGTAGTTATAGTTGCGGGCGATCTCCAACAGGTAGGTGCGCCCCTGTACCCGTGCGGCTACCATGGCCATCATGGACTGGGCGATCTTCAGTTCGCCATCCTCCCGCTCCCGGAAATAGATCAGCGCACTGCCGCGCATCTCGCGGCTCTGCGGCAACAGGTACCAGCCGTCCTCCCCGGCGCGGGCATCCCAGGCATCCGCATAGACGGACAATTGCTTCTTCCCCTGGAAAGCGGCGACCGGCAGGGTAAAGCGCACGGCGGGGCGGCCGCCATTTTCCTCTTCCTGCGCGGTAAGGGGCAGGCGGGCTTCCTCTTCTGTATCGGCATAGAGTGCAAACGGTATCATATAAACTCCTCCTACTGTATTTGCAATACATCTTGATTTTAGCACAATGCCATGATAAAATAAAGGCAAAAAGCAAACCTGAATGTTGCAAAAACAAACCTGCGGAGGATGCCACTATGGAGATGCCGGACCTGAACCCCTTTCTGCGCTTTGCCGATCTGCAACCCGCTGTCCTGACGCGCCACACCTGGGGGGTGGCCTACGATTACCGTATCTTCTACATTTTGAACGGTACCGGGTCATTCTTTTATGAAGGCGGGACGGTGCCCCTGGCGCCGGGGAGCCTGCTGTGCTTCCCCCCGCAGACGCCCTACTATTTCCGCGGGGCTTTGCAGGTCATCGTGCTCAATTTTGACCTCACGCGTGAGTGGCGGGACCGGCAGGCCCCCCTGCCGCCGGACGATCTGGACCAGTTCCACGCAGAGTACCTGTGCCGCACGGCTTGTCCGGCGGCCCTGTGTGCGCCGATCCTGTTGCAACAGCGTCAGGATCTGGAGGAGCACCTGTGGCAACTATGCCGCCTTTTCCGCGCCGGGGATGCGCTGGCAGAGGCGCGTGCCTCCGCCACGCTGAAGGCCCTGCTGTGCGACCTGGCGGCGCCGCCCGCCCGGCAGGACAGCCGGGAACTGCTGGCGGAGCGCATCCAGTCCTATATCCGCCTCCACGCCTGTGAAGGGATACAGAACCGCACCCTGTCCGATGCGCTGGGCTACCACCCCTACTACCTGAACCGGGTATTGCGCGAGCGCCGGGGCGTGACATTGCACCGCGCCATACTGGAAGAGCGGATGCGGGTGGCACAGCAGCTGCTGGCCGATGACGCCCTGGAGATCGAGGAAGTCGCCACCGCCTGCGGCTTCCCGGACCGCAGCCAGTTCTCCACCGCCTTTCGCCGCTATACCGGCCTCCCGCCTGCCCGTTTCCGTCGGGAGGGCGGGCGTCGGCCGGGCTAACGGGAGGCAAAAAAGACGGAGAGGCGCAGGGCGGCCTCCCGCACTGTCTCCACGCGTGCGAGCGCGGACAGCCGCACATATCCTTCACCCCCGCGCCCAAATCCGGCGCCGGGGGTCACTGCCACCCCTGCCTGTGACAGCAGGGCGTGGAAGCAGTCCCAGGAGGACATGCCCGCCGGGCAGGCGGCAAAGAGATACGGGGAGTCCTCCCCACCGAAGAAAGGGACGCCCTGCGCCGACAGGGTGCGCCGCAACAGGGCGGCATTTCCCTGGTAATAGCGCAACACATGCCGCCATTCCCGTTGCCCGGCCGGCGTGAGGGCGGCCTCCCCGGCGCGCTGTGTGATATAGGACACACCATTGAAGCGGCAGGCCTGCCGC
>CAYXDB010000047.1:0-12348 GCA_964463735.1 uncultured Ruminococcus sp.
GTCATTCACTCCCGCGTCGCCGTTCGTTTCACTCACTACCTCCCGGAGGAAGGCCACGGGGAAGCCGTTCGCCTCGCTCACTACCTCCCGGAGGAAGGCCTATATTACGCGGCTCTAACAAAAAATCAAGATCATCCGCGTGATGACCTTGATTTTTTGTTGTATTTTTATGGCTCTATCTCAAAATTCCATTTGCGATAGCCCCGGGGCTTACAGCATCAGGTCGCAGACCATCTCGCTGAGTTCTGTGGGATCGTCGATCGGCATGCCGCCGATCAGGCGTGCCTGTGCGTACAGGATCTTGGTATAGGCGACCAGTTTCTCCGGGTCCTGTGCCTGGAGGTCCTTGAGCCGTGCGGCCAGCGGGTGCGCCAGATTGATCTCCAGCACCGTCTCCGCCTTGACTTTATTGCCCTCCGGATTGGGCATGGCGTTCAGCACCTTTTCCATCTCCAGCGAGAGGCCCCCCTCGGAGGAGAGGCAGACGGGGTGCTTCTTCAACGTGTTGCTGAAGCGCACAGCGCTCACCTTGTCGCCCAGCGCCTCTTTCATGGCGTCCAGCAGGGCCTTGGCATCCTCATTCTCTTTCTTGAGGGCTTCTTTTTCTTCCTTGCTGGAAATGTCAAGGGACTCATTGCAGACGTTGACCAACTTGTGCTCGGCATACGTGTCCAGCGTGCGCATGGCGAACTCGTCTACATCGTCCGTCAGCAACAGGACTTCATAGCCGCGGTCGGTCACGGCCTCGGTCTTCGGCAGGGCGGCGATGGCATCGGCGCTTTCCCCGCAGGCATAATAAATGGCCTTCTGGTCCTCCTTCATGCGCCCTACATATTCTTTCAGGGAGGTCAGTTTCCGCTCCTGCGTGGAGGTGAAGAGCAACAGGTCCTTCAGGGCGTCTTTGTTGCGGCCGAATTCATCGTATACGCCAAATTTCAGGCGCAGGCCAAAAGCGTTGAAGAATTTCTCATAGCCGGCACGGTCGCTCTCCATCATTTTGGCAAGTTCTGCGGCGATCTTCTTTTCCACCGTGCGTGCGATCAGCTTCAATTGATGGTCATGCTGGAGCGTCTCACGGGAGATGTTCAGGGACAGGTCCGCACTATCGACCAGCCCGCGGACGAAACCGAAATAGTCGGGCAGCAGGTCGCCGCACTTATCCATGATCATCACACTGCTGGAATACAGGGAGAGTCCCTTTTCAAAATTCTTGGTGTAGTAATCAAAGGGAGCATGGGACGGGATGAAGAGCATGGTGGTAAAGGTGGCCGTCCCCTCACTGCGGAAGTGGATGACCTTGAGCGGCTCTTCATAGTCAAAGAATTTTTCACGGTAGAAGGCGTTGTATTCCTCCGGCGTGATCTCGGAGGGGGTGCGGCGCCACAGCGGGACCATGCTGTTCAGCGTGGTCATCTCCCGCACGGTCTCATAGACCGGTTCTTTCCCGTCTTCGCCGGTGCCCTCTTTCTTGCGGCTGGTCTCGGTCTCCATGCGGATCGGGTAGCGGATATAGTCCGAATACTTGCGCACCAGCTCGCGGATGCGGTATTCCTCCAGATATTCGCTGTATTTCTCCTCCTCGGCATCTTCCTTCAGGTGCAGGATGATGTCCGTACCGGTGCTCTCCTTTTCGCACGGCTCGATCGTGTAGCCATCTACCCCGGCAGAGCGCCATTCCCACGCTTCCTCAGCCCCGTACACGCGGGAGCGGACGGTGATGCTGTCTGCCACCATGAAGGCGGAATAAAAGCCCACGCCGAACTGGCCGATGATGTCCACCTTTTCCCGCGCCGCATCGTCCTGCTTGAAATCATAGGAACCGCTCTTGGCGATCGTGCCCAGGTTGTTCTCCAGCTCCTGCTGGGTCATCCCGCAGCCGTTGTCGGAGATGGTCAGCGTGCGGGCCTCCTTGTCACGCAACAGCGTGATGGCGTAGTCCTCCTTCTTCTGTTCCACGGTCTGATCCGTCAGAGAACGGAAATAGAGTTTATCCAGCGCATCGCTGGCATTGGAGATCAGCTCGCGCAAAAAGATCTCTTTATGGGTATAGACGGAGTTGATCATCATATCGAGCAGTTTCTTGGATTCGGTCTTGAATTGTTTCTTTGCCATGTATATCACCTGATCTTTCTTATGTTTTAGCACTCGCATCTTCTGAGTGCTAAAACTAGTATAGCACATTTTCCGGAAAAGTCAAGCACTTTTCGCAAAAAGCGCAAAAAAATTTCCCCTGCCGTGTGGCAGGGGAAAAACAGGTACTCTTGCCCGCTATCAGACAGCGTGCACGCCCAGGGCAGAGTCGCGTTGGTCGTCCAGTTTGTTCTTCTCGGCACTGCGGCGCTCAAAGAACTTGATGGCTACGTTTTCAAACAGCGCAAGCGACAGCAGATCCTCCTCCTGCTCGGAGTAGGGGGCAACGCGCTCCCGCAGGTAGGGCAGTTCCGGCTTCAGGTCATCGGCCGGGCGATGGTCGATGGGTGCCTCGTCCCCGATGATCTTCTTCTGGAATTCCGGATCGATGGGGGCCGGCGTCTTGCCGTACTCACCGCGCACCAGACCCTTGAACTCTTTGGTCACGGTCTTATAGCGCTCCCCGGTCAGGACGTTCCACACGGCCTGCGTGCCCACGATCTGGGAACTGGGGGTGACCAGCGGCGGGTAACCGGCATCCGCACGCACGCGCGGGACTTCTGCCAGCACTTCATCCAGCAATTCGGATTTCCCGGCCTGCTTCAACTGCGAGACCAGGTTGGACAGCATGCCGCCCGGCACCTGATAGCGCAGGGCATTGACGTCTACTTTCATCACCTTGGGGTCCACCAGACCGTCTTTGAGATACTTCTCGCGGATGGGGGTGAAGTATTTGGCGATGGCGCCCAGCTGATCCAGGTCCAGCCCGGTATCGTAAGGCGTGTCCTGCAGGGCCGCCACGACCGACTCAGTGGGCGCCTGGGAGGTGCCCATAGCCAGCGGGGAGATCGCCGTATCCACGATGTCCACTCCGGCCTCGACCGCCTTCATGATCGTCATGGAGGCCAGCCCGGCCGTGTAGTGCGTGTGCAACTGGATCGGGATGTGCACAGACCCCTTCAGGGTCTTGACCAGCTGATAGGCGTCATAGGGCTTCAAAAGGCCCGCCATATCCTTGATGCAGATAGAGTCAGCGCCCATCTCCTCCAACTGCTTGGCATAGGTCGCGAAGGACTCGTTCGTGTGGTAGGGGCTGGTCGTGTAACTGAAGGCGACCTGCACCTGGCCGTTCTCGCGCCGGGCGGCGTCGATGGCGGTCTTCAGGTTGCGGGCATCGTTCAGGGCGTCAAAGATACGGATGATGCTGATGCCGTTGGCGATCGACTTGCGCACGAACTCCTCCACTACGTCATCGGCATAATGCCGATAGCCCAGGATGTTCTGACCGCGGAACAGCATCTGCAGGGGGGTGTTCTTTACATGGTCGCGGATGGTGCGCAGGCGCTTCCAGGGGTCTTCATTCAGATAGCGCAGGCAGGCGTCAAAGGTGGCGCCGCCCCATGCTTCCAGAGAATGATAGCCCACTTGATCCAGCATCTCCAGGGCGGGGATCATCTCCTCCGTGGTCATGCGGGTCGCGGCCAGCGACTGATGCGCATCGCGCAACACGGTCTCTGTGATCTTAACTTTTGCCATAATCGTAGCATGCCCTTTTCACATACGGGCATATCCTTTCTTTCGGTATTAGCGGAAAAGCTGGAGGAATACGCCAGCCGCCACGGCGGAACCGATGACACCGGCCACATTGGGCCCCATGGCGTGCATCAGCAGATAGTTGTTGGGGTCCTCTTTGCGGCCCACATCCTGGGCCACGCGTGCCGCCATCGGGACGGCAGACACACCGGCAGAACCGATCAGCGGGTTGATCTTGCCATGGGTCAGCACGCACATGACCTTGCCGCCCAGTAGACCGCTGACGGTCGAGATGCCAAAGGCCACCAGCCCCAGGCCGATGATCAGCAGGGTCTGCGGTGCTAAGAACACCTCGGCATTGGCCGTGGCACCGACCGATACGCCCAGCATGATGGTGATGATGTTGATCAGCTCATTCTGCGCAGTCTTGGACAGACGCTCCGTCACGCCGCAGACGTTCAGCAGGTTGCCGAACATCAGGAACCCGACCAGCGGGGCGGCATCCGGCACCAGCAATACCACGATCAGGGTCACGAGGATCGGGAAGATGACCTTCTCGGTCTTGGAGACCTTGCGCAGGGTGCCCATGCGGATCGAGCGCTCTTTCTTGGTGGTCAGCAGGCGCATCAGCGGCGGCTGGATCATGGGGATCAGCGCCATGTAACTGTATGCCGCAATGGCAATGGCACCGAGCAGGGCCGGGGCCAGTTCCTTGGTCACCAGAATGGCGGTCGGCCCGTCCGCACCACCGATGATACCGATGGCGGCGGCCTGGGCCGGGGTAAACTGGCCGGAGACCAGTGCGCCCCAGAAGGCGACGAATACGCCCAGCTGCGCGGCGGCGCCCAGCATCAGGCTCTTGGGGTTGGCAATCAGCGGTTCAAAGTCCGTCATGGCGCCCACGCCCATAAAGATCAGAGAGGGATAGATGCCCAGTTTGACCCCCAGATAGAGGAAGTCGATCAGGTTGCCTTCCTGGCATACCTTCACGATATCGAATTTGAAATTGGGGTCGCTGGAGATGAACAGGTCGGTATGGAAGAGCAGTTGCGTTGCTTCCCCGGCGCTGTTGACAAAGGTGATATTGGCGAGCAACATGCCTGTTGCAATGGGGACCAGCAAAAGCGGCTCAAACTTCTTGACGATGCCCAGGTAGAACAGGACGCCGATGATCACATACATGATCAGCGTTTTCCAGCCAAGCCCGGTCGAAGAGGAGAACAGCACGCTCAAGCCGGTACCGTTCCAGAAATCTAGGATCATTTCTTGCATGGCGATACCAACTTTCTCTGTACGTTCCCGGGGTCAGTTCAGGGAGATCAGCAGGTCACCGGTCGATACGGTGGCCTTCTCGGCCACGTGGATGGCGGCCACCACACCGTCCTGCGGTGCGGAGATGCTGTTCTCCATCTTCATGGCTTCCAGGATGCACAGAGAGTCACCGGACTTGACAGTCTGCCCGACGGTCACTTCTACCTTCAGGATCGTGCCCGGCATGGGGGCAGAGACCTTTACGGCGCCGGCATTGGCAGCCGGAGCGGCGGCCTTGGGGGCAGGTGCCGGTTTGGGGGCGGGGGCGGCGGCCGGTGCGGCCACAGCCGGTGCGGCAACTGCGGGGGCAGTCACATCGCCCTCTGCCTCCTCGACCAGAACTTCATAAGTGTTCCCGTTTACGGTAATGTTGTATTTTTTCATTTCTCAAGTTCCGTTCCGCAATGATTGCGGCCTTTCTTATTTATTCACACGGTGGAAGGAGACAACGCGGAAACTGCAACCGCCCTCGCTCTCGGCGGCCGCTATGGCGGCGCTGAGGACGGCGATCAACTCTCCGTCATCGGTTGCGGGGCCGTCCGGCTCCGCGGCGACTTCTGCAGGCGCTTCTGCCTTTGCGGTGGCGGCACGTTGCTGTGCCATCTTCTCCGGCAGGTCATGGAGCAGGAGGCGGGAGAGATAGAGGAAGAACCAGATGATGGCCAACACGGCAAATACGGTGCATATGCCGCGCAAAACGACCGATCCGCCGTCCAGCAGACGGTTCAGGAAGTTGGAGTCTATCTCATTGCTCTGCATTTCCAGAAGAAATATATTCATGGGCGCCCTCCTTTACAGAGGCAGGATGCGATGGCGGCCACCCGGTACCGTCCCCTTGGCTGCCAGCAGGAGCAGGGAAGAGCACAGGCGTGCGCGCAATTCCTGCATGCCGATGATGTCGTCGATCTCACCGGTCGAGGCGGCTGCCACAGGGGAAGCCAGAGACAGGCGCCACTGCTCCTCCAGCTCTTCCCGGGAGACGGAGGTGGTGACCTGGTCGTTCATGGCGAAGGCGACGGTGGCGGCGGCATTCAGGGCGCCGATCTCGGCCCCTTCATACGCATAGGCAATGTCTGCCCCCACGCTCTTGGACCCCAGCAGGGTAAAGGCACCGCCAATGGCGCGTCCCAGCACGACCGTGACCTTGACGTTCGTTGCACGGGTATAGGCCATGGCCAGTTTGCCCAGTTCAGCGGCAAAGGGCGTGCGCTCGTTCTCCCCGTCAATGGCAAAGCCGGCGCTGTTGGCCAGCGTGATGAGCGGCAGAGAGAAGGCGTCACACAGATCGATAAAGCGGGCGGCCTTTCGGGCACCGGCGGCGCTCAGGCGCCCTTCGTTCACTACATAGTTGGAGGCAAGGACACCACAGCGCACCCCGCCGATCACGGTCAGGGCGGTCACCAGCTCCGGTGCGACGGGGGAGCCGAGCTCCACATATTCTCCGCGGTCAGAGATCGCGGCGAGGATGGCATGCACCTCTTCATCGGCGCCCAGCCCCTCCAGCGTGCGGTTCAGGTCGTCCTGCGCGGTCGAGACGGAAACGCCCTCACCGCTGTTCTGCGGCAGGAAGGAGAGGAGACGGCGGGCATAGGCCACGCCCTCCAGGGCATCGGCCGCCTCATAGGTAACGAGGGGTTCCTGCCCACCGGTCACGCCGTTCAGAGAAGGCGGGGTCACATACAGGTGGCTGTCTTTGGTGCACACCACCGCGTCAAACATGGCGGCAATGGCGGAAAAAGACCCCAGGCAATTGCCCGTGACCACAGCGACCTGCGGGATCACCCCGGAGGCGGCAGAGACGGCCTGCATGATGTGGCCGTAGGCGGCCAAGGCATCGACCCCCTCAAAGATATCAGCCCCCGCGCAGTCAAAGAAGCCCACCACAGGTGCCCCGTTCTTGATAGCCATGTCATACAGCTGGCAGATCTTTTTGGCATGGGCGGCGTCCATGGCCCCCTTCATGCGGGTGGCGTCTTGCGCAAAGGCAAACACCGGCTGCCCGTTGATCGCCCCGTAGCCGCAGATGACCCCCTCAAACTCTGCCTCGCGGATGCCGGTCCCCCGCTCGCTGAAACTGCGCCGGGTATAGGCGTTCAGCTCCACGAACGTGCGGGCATCAAAGAGGGAGCGTAGACGGGTCATGGCGTCAGACTTACTGACTTTGGCCAGGGCTTTGCGCAGTTCGGCCGCCGTCGGAAGGCTGACAGGTTCTTTTTCGGCATTTGTTTTTTTATTCAAACCGAATTCCCGATTTTCCTTCTTCATCTTGGGAAAATCTCTCCTTCCTTAAAAATTACGATGTGTGGTGAAGACCACTGGAAAATAATTTTCACCAACTATACTATACCACCAAATTCCAAAAAAAGCAAGGCTTTTTTCTACATTTATTTTGGTTTCTGATACAGGCAGGGGCACTCCGTTGTCGGTGGCGGCATATACTGGCGGCAGGAGGATAGGAAGATGGGACAGATCTGCTCACTGAGCGGGCGGCGCCGTGCCGCCCCGCGGCGGCTATGGCGCCCCGCGATCTTTTTGCTGGCGGTACTACTGCTCTGCTATCTGCTTTTCAACGTGCAATTGTATCCGGCGCTTTCCGCCCTTGCCTGTGCCCGCGCGGAAAAGGTGGCGCAGGAGCTGATCGCAGGCGCCTTTGCCCGGCAATTGGCGGAGAGCGCCGTGGCCTATGAAGACCTGGTCTGTCTGACCTATCGGGCGGATGGCCAGGTCGCCACCCTGCAATGCCGCATGACCGCCCTGAACCAGGCCCGCAATGCGCTGTTCCTTTCGGTGCTGGAGGGATTTTCGGCGGCGGGGGAAGTCGTGGTGGAGGTGCCACTGGGGAACCTGCTAGGCGGGGACGCCTTTTCCGGCCGCGGGCCAGCGCTTACCTTCCGCGTGGTGCTGGCGCAGGGCGCCACGGCATATATGGAGAGCGACTTTTCTTCCTGCGGGATCAACCAGACGTTGCATCGGGTGCTCTTCTCGGTCTCTCTGCATCTCACGGTCCTGACGCCTTCTCACCCCACCGAGACCACCGTCACGCAGACTTTTTGCGTGTGCGAGACGGTGATCGTGGGGGATGTGCCGGCGGCTTATATGCACCTCTCCCGCCTGACGGAGCCGCTCAGCGCCGCGGAAGTGGAAGGGCTGTGGGATACCGACCACAGCGCATGAAAAATGTTGCTCACTTTTCCGTCAAAATGTTGCTCACTTCTGTTGACAAAGGTCGATCAGCCCGTTATAATAGAAGCAAAAATGCTTGCTTGCAAGGGCATTTTTGCAAGCCGTGTCATGGTATGATAGAGAGACTAAGCGAAAAGGAAGGAAGGCAGAAGGATGAGACCGGGGGAGAGGATCCGTGAAAGGCGGCGGGAACTGGGGCTGACGCAGGCTGCGCTGGCGGGTGACTGCATCACGCGGAACATGTTGTCGCAGATCGAGGAAGGGAAGGCCAGTCCCTCCCTTGCCACCCTGCAATACCTGGCCGACCGGCTGGGGATGCCGATGGGGTACTTCTTTTGTGCGGAGGGGGAAGAGTTCTTTTATCGCAAGATGACCTGTTTCCCCCACCTGTTGAAGCTTTTTCACGCCGGTTCTTATGCGGAGTGCCTGCGCACCTTTGAAAAAGAATTAGGGGAGTGCGATGATGAACTGGGGCTGATGATGGCCAGCTGCGCCTTTGCCTGTGGGAAAAAGGCCTGGCACAACGGCGCCTTTGACAGCGCGGTGGCCTATCTGACCAGCGCAGAGGATTACGCGGCCGAGACCGCCTACCCGACCGACTGGCTCCGCGCCGGGTGCCGCCTTTTGCTGCCCATCGCCATGAATGTGCAAGCACCGCAGGCAGAATTTAATGAACCGGCTTATCTGGACGCCCTGCGGGATGCGGGGTGCATGGATGTCTATGCCTATCTGATGGAAAAAGAGGACCACGTGTTTGAAAACGCCTGTTACGGGACGCACCTGGAGGCCCGGCGTCGGATCCGCGCGGGCCGCTATGCAGAGGCACTGCCGTTTTTGGACGCGATCGAAGCGCAGAAGGGCGCACCGGAGATCAGCGCCTTTCTTCTCTTCCGTGTCTATACGGATCTGGAGATCTGCCACCGGGAATGTGGGAATTATGAGGCGGCCTATCGCTATTCCAGCAAACGCCTGACGCTCCTGAACGCTTTCCGCACCTGATAGCGCCCAGCAGATCTCTCTTACAGGCATCTATGCGATGCGGCCCCACGACAACAGCCCAAAAAGAGCAAGGTCATTGCGAAAATGGCCTTGCTCTTTTGACTGCGGGGCGTATACAGCGCCTGCCATGCCGCCTGGAGGGCGGCCAGAAAGAGGCGGAACGGAAAGAGTTGGCGCGGCAGCCCATTTCACGACACACGGGTCGTTTATTCTTGGCCTTTCTTCTTCCGGGCGTGCAAAGCGACACCGGCGGCGGCCACCGCCAAGGCGGCGCCGATGGCCGACGATGTGCTAAGCGCAGAGGCACAGCCGGCACAGCCGCCGGAGGGCGCAGGTGCCGGATCCTCTGCGGGGATCGTTTCCTTTTCATCCGCCCCACAGCGGGAGCAGGTGTGCTTGCGCTCTCCGGCTGTGCTGGCTGTTGGCGCTGTCACGATGACCCATTCCCCGAAGACGTGACCGAGCGGATCCCCTTCTGTAAAGGTCTCTCCCCCATTTTTACCGCAGGAGCAGGAATAGTAGTAGGTGGCGGGGTGAGTACAATCGGCCGCGTGCGCGAGATGTTCCTCCGCCACGGTATGGCAGGTATAGGCGTGTTCGGTATGGGCGCTCGTATACTGGCAGAGCGGACTGCCACAGACGGTATAATGCGTGTCGTCGTCCGCTACGGTCTTTTCGGCGTGGCCGTACACCTCGCAGGCGATGAATGTACCGGATGTGACCTCACAGCGCACGCCCGTTGCGGTCTCCGGCAGCGTGGGGGCAACACCGTATGCCCAATCCGAGTTTGCACCATCGATCACGACGACACCGGAGGTCGAGATCGTGATCACACAGCTGAGCGGGTCGGCAGAGAACCAGGTATTTCCCGCCATGCCCAGAGAAGAGAGCGGTTTATCCGTTACGGAGAGCAGGTTGCCCTCCTCATCATATTCCTCAAAGGAATAGGTCATATCGCTGGTGTAATGCGGGACGGAGGTGTCCTGCCACCAATTGTTGCGCGTGGTGTTCATATCCAGGTAGAAGACGCCATCTCGCCAGCCCTGATGGTCGGTGTGCAGATGGCCGTTGATGGACATGAGCACGGTGCCAGCCTTTTCTGCATTGGCCCTTTGGTAGATCTCGCGCACGGCGGCGGCATCGTTCCCGTCGGCCCAGCCAAGGCTACCATACCCGCAGTGGGCTGCCACGATGCAGGGGGTGCCTTTCCGCGCGGCATCCATCAATATGCTCTCCAGTCAGGAAAGCTGTGTTGCCCCCAGGGCATTGGGATATTGATTTCCTGCGGCATCCTTCCCTTCATCAAAGCCGCGGGTGGCATTGCGCGCGGCCGATGGGCAGCCGTAGGAATTGGGCAGATTATGCTCCCACCCGATAAGCACGCCATCCTTGTGATTCGGGTTATAGGAATACTGGGTATCCAGGCAGACGATGCGGAACCCGCTGCTTTCAAAGTAGTAGTAGCCGATAGAGCCATCCTCCGCGGGGCGGCCATCCGCTGTGCCCCAGACGACGTTGGCATCATTCGTGAGCGTGGGGGTCACAAGGGCCATCGTATTCCCCTCGCTTTCCAGCTCATGGTTCCCATAGATATTATAGGCGGGGAGGATCGAGCCGTCCGACCGGACATAGTTCAGATAGGTCTGATAGAGCTCTGGCGATCCCTTCATATCGTTCGTGATATCGCCGCCGGAGAGGATGAAGGCAGAGTTGGAGCTATCTGCGCGGGCACGGATACTGCGCAGATCGGCAATAGAGGTGGAATACAGGCCGGCCTTATAATGAAAATCTGAAAAGAGGGTGAAGGTCAGCTCCTTGGCCCCCGCGCCGGAGCGGAATTCCGGATACATACCAAATACCTCCTCAATGCGCGCCCGCGCAGATGCATCCTGGGCGCTGATATATGCGCCGTTCGCCAGGGCGGCGGGGACGTAAGCGGCGCCATCGGAATAAAACGTCGCATCACCGATCTGGACGAAGGGGCGGATGGAAAAGACCTTCTGCAGCATGGCCACAGGCAGGGACGCACGCAGGAACGTGGCGTACAGATAACCATTTTCCTCTGTGATGGTGGAGGCGGGGAACGTCACACATTCGGCACCGGCAGTCGCCGTTGTCAGGGATGCAGAGACATCTGTATCTCCCACGTAAAGGACAATGCCGAGGCGCACAGCGTCCTCTTGCGCGGCGGTATATGCGCCCGTGACATGCTGGCGATAGGCAGGCTGTGTGGTATCAAAGGTCAGATCAAAGGAGAGATCGACATCCCCGCTGTCCCCAACGGCCACACGACCGGCGGTGACATCAAACGCGACCGCGTAAGCATGAGAGACCTTCACATCCGTCACAAGGATGTCGCCCGCGTAGGTGTAAAAGCCGGGGCGGTCATCCTGCACGCTGTCTGCTATGCCAATATTTGCCGCACGGGAGGGGGCAGTGGCGACCAGGGTATCATTATAGTACACATAATTGTTCCCGTTCAGGCTGACGATCTTCATACGGATGACATCGCCTTTTTTGGGGTCGCAATCCTGTGTGAAGGGCACGCTCGTGCCACCGTTGCGGTATTTGACAGCATCCTGGCTCCATGTATTGCCATTTGGGTACAGGCTGATATAGGTGGCGCCATGTGCCTTCCCCAATGCCGCATAATAATTGTTGGCAAGGCCGAAGGCGTTGGTATTCCCGCCTATCACGATGGTCGCCTCCCAGACATAATTCAGGGTGCCTGTGGCCGGGGCGGCAAGGAATGCATCGGTATCCGTTGACGAAAAATGCAGGGCCTTGCCATATGTATCATCCTGCACGACCTCGGCCGTGATGGAAGGAGAACCGGCACTGTTTGCCCACCCGAAGGAGACACCGTTCCCTGGGTAGCCCTTTTCTCAGCCGGAGGGCAGGGCGCCTACGGCGGTATTCTTAAAATCCTCCGCCCAGATCAGGGGGCCTGTGATATAGGAAATGTCGGTCTGCCCGGCGGCGGCCTCTGCCGCCGTGGCGGGGAGCGCCAGGATCGGCGCAGCTGTGACAAGACAGCATAGTGCCAGGGCAAGGGATAAAATGCGCTTTTTCATACACTTACCTCTTTCTTTTTCGTTCCGGGTGTCTCTTGCAGGAGGCATGCGCGCATCCGGCCTACACACAGCACCGCACCATTTGTCCGGCACCGGCGAAAAGCCGCGGTATATTACG
>CAYXDB010000048.1:0-12321 GCA_964463735.1 uncultured Ruminococcus sp.
CCCCGCGGCGTGACGGAAGGAGCCTGCGTAGGTGCGCCGATGGTTTATCGTAGGTAATAAGAGGCCAACGACAGTAGTGCATAAGGCCCATATTCCCCTACAAGAAACCTAACATTGAGGTACGCTTGCTCCTTCCGGTTCGCTTCGCTCTCCACCTCCCTCCCGGAGGGAGGCTCAGCGTAGGCTCCTTCCGCGCCCGCAGGGAGGCCATGCGAAGGTTACGCAACGGGCTTAATGAGACAACCTCATTTTGTTTTTTCGGTCGTCTGACTGTGTCCACCGCCCTCTGCAAAGAGCCCGGCCGCATGCCTTACAAGGTATAGGTGGGGACATTTTGAAAGGCGCCATCCGGCAACAGATCATGCTCACGGAACAGTTCTGCCACGACAGCGCGGTAGGCAGAGACCGTGCCGGCCTGCCGGATGCGGCGCGGAAAGCCGGATGCCCCCTCAAAGAGGAATATCTGATACTTCCACAGGTCGGCCATGCGGGCCAGCAGATACGGCGTATGATCGCCCAAAAGGCGTGCATTGGCCTCCAGCATGGCGTCATGCATCTGCCGCATGCGGCGCTTCTTTTCCGAAAGCGGCAGTGGCTGTCCGCGCAGGGACAGAAAGAGCCCCGGGTCGGCCAGGATCCCGCGCCCCAGCATCCAACTGTGACAGGTGGGAAACTGTGAAGAAAGGGCCGCGTGATCCGCTGTGGAAAACACATCCCCGTTATAGACCAGATCCGGCGCGCCGGGGGCGTGTGTCGCAAAAGCCTGCGCGGCCTGGGCAAATGCCGCACGGTGCGGCGTACCACGGTAGAGCTGCTGGCGCGTGCGAGGATGGATGATGATCTCGGAAAACGGATAGCGCTGATAGATGGCCAGCAGGCGCGGCCATTCCTCCTCCCCCGAAAAGCCGATGCGCGTTTTGATGGAGACCGACACGCCGGAGGCGGCCAGCGCCCCCGAGGAAAAGACCGTGTCAAAAAAAGCCTCCAACCGCTCTGGCACGGTCAGAAAACCGGCGCCGCGGCATTTTGCCGTCACCGTGCCGGAGGGGCAACCCAGGTTGAGGTCCACCGTGCGGAACCCCAATGCCCCCAACTGCTGGATCGCCACAAGGAATGCCTCGGCACGGTTGGTCATCACCTGCGGCACCGTTTCTGCCCCGGTGGCGCCGGAGGAAAAATACGGGTCCGGGCACGCGGCGAACGGGGCGACCGCCCGTAGATCTTTTTTAGAAAGCCCCTCGGCCGTAGGGGACAGAAACGGGGTGTAGTAGCGGTCTGCCCCACCAAAAAAGGCGGCGTGCGCGGCGCGGTAAGCGGGGCCTGTCAGCCCCTCCATCGGGGCCAAAGAGAGGCGCATCAGGCCTCCTCCCCGCTCTGGGAGTCGTGGCTTGCCTGCTGTTTTGACGACACACGGGTCGCCTTATCTGCCTCCGGCGATGCCGGGAGCGGCCCGGCCTTTTTCTCCACGATGTAGAAATAGGGGGACTGCGGCGAATTCAGGATCCGGAATATAGAGGCACAGAGGCGGAAGCGGGAGAGACCGGCAAAGTAGTCGGCCAGCATCTCGCCCTCCAGGCGCCCTTCCTCATGCCCGGGGTAGACGGCCACCAGCAAAATGCCATCCGGCGCCAGCAGTTCCAATGCGGCTTCCACCGCGGGGAGGGTAGTCTCCCGCCGTGTGGTGAGTGCCTTGTTCCCGCCGCCGGGCAGATAGCCCAGGTTGAACATGGCGGCCTTGATGGGCACGTCTACAAATTCCCGCAGGCGATGGTGCGAGGCGCAGATCAGCGTATAATTCTCCGGCACGCCCCACTCTTTCAGATGGGCACGAGTAGAGGTCAAGGCGGCCTCCTGGATATCAAAGGCGTAGACATGCCCGCTCTCTCCTACCGTGCGGCAAAGGAAAGCGGTATCATTCCCGTTCCCCATCGTAAGATCCACGGCCGTATCCCCCGGCCGCAGATGCGTGAGGATAAAACTCTTTTCCAGTTCCAGCAGATCTACCATATCACATCCCCCCCATATATACGGCCGCCGTAAGAGATGCCAGCCACAGGATCAGCACCACAAGCAGCATCACGCCCAGGCGCAACAGGCGCTCTGCCGCTATGGCCAGCGCCTCTCCTTCTTCCTCTTCCCCCGGGTGGTGACGGTGACGCCAGACGACCACGGCGTAGGCCGCCGTGCAGAGCAGGAATGCCCCATGCGAGAGGAAAGCCCACAACTGGGGCACCACATGCAGGGCCGCCAGGACATTGAAGGTGATGCAGAAAAGCAGTGCGGCCAGCATGGCATACATGCCAAACCGCAGGCATTGCAGAGCAGACGTTTTTTTCATCTCTTTTCTCCCCCTTTGCCCGCCGTCTCCTCCGGCAAGGAGAGCCGGGGAGTGACATAGGCGGTATAATTGGTCTTATAGGTCACGTAACCGGGGCGGGCGGCAGGCGGCTTTTTGATATTCTTCACCCGCGTATAATCGACCGGGACCTGTGCCCCGTCCGACAGGCTGGAATAATATGCCGCGATCTCGGCCGCCTCTGTATAATCCTTTGCATCCGGTTCTTCCCCGCCGCAGAGCAGCAAAACGTGGGAGCCGGGGGCCCCCTTGACGTGGAACCACAGGTCGTCCCGCGCCGCGGTGTGGAAGGTCAATTGCTCATTCTGCAGATTGTTGCGCCCACATAACAGGCGATACCCGCCCGATGTGTAAAAGACGCGTGGCCGCAATGCCACCGTGCGGCGCGGCGCATAATTCTTCATGCGGGAGGCATACCCGGCGCGGTACAGCTCTTCCCGCAGCTCGGAGAGGTCTGCCTCCGTCTCCGCACGTTCCAAAAACGCGCGTACCCCACGGAGGTAGGCGGCGTCCGCCTCCGCCTCCGCGATCTGTTGCGCGAGGACCCGGCGGGCCGTTTTGGCCTTGTTATACAGTTTATAATAATGCTGTGCGTTGGCAGAGGGAGACAGGCGCCCATCCATGGTCACCGTGACCTCCTCCTGCCCCTCACTCTCATAATCGACAGCACGGAATGCGGTCATCCCGCGGGAGAGGCGATAGAGGTTGGAAACGATCATATCAGCGGTGCGGCGGTAGTGATCCGCCTCCTCCGTTGCCGCCAGTTCCTCCTGCTGTACCGCCAGTTTGCGCTGGATGCGCCGCTCGCTCTGCCCCAGGATGTGCAAAAGATCGGCCGCACGCTGGCGGATATGCTCTATGCGATCCCGCTCCCCAAAAAAGCGGTCCAGCAATGTGGCAAAGTCCGGCAGGACCGTGCAGATCGCCGCGGCGCCGCGATAGGTGGTGGGGGCATAGGTGTAGTCCAGCGGGGCCCCGTCCTCCCGCGTGACGAGCACGGGGGTAAATTCCCCGTTACGCACCGCCGCAAAATACGCGTCAAAGGTGCGCCAGAGCGCAGAAGGATCCAGCTCACCGCAGAGCGCGTCCTCCCGCCCCGTTGCACGGAACACGATCTCGCTGGCTGTTTGCAAAGCTACCCCCTGATAGCCATCGCACAGCGCCCGCGCCGCCCCGCGGTCGGGGGGCTTCTGCGCCATACGCGCAAGGAAGAGGGCGGACGTTTCCCGCAGGGGGTCGGCCTTCTCCTGCGCGGGCGGCAGGGCATACGGCATACCGGGGAGCGCCAGACGGCGGCGGCTGGTCGTCATATCCACCGGGCGCAGAACGGAAAGGATCTTATCCTGTGCATCCAGGAGCATCAGGTTACTGCACTTGCCCATGATCTCTACCACCAGGGACTTCTCTGCCGGGTAACCCATTTCATCATATCCGTCAAAATACAGCCGTGCCACCCGGTCAAAGCCACACTGCACCGCCTCCCGCAGGCGTGCCCCGGCCAGATGCTTGCGCAGCAGCATACAGAACATGGGGGCCGTGGCAGGATTCTCCTTGCTGATGTACGTGAGCGCCATGCGCGGCGCAGAGGAACCCGCGCAGATCGCCAACCGGTGCTTCTGCCCATGCATGGCCAACAGAAGATCCACTTCCTCGGCGGCCGGCTGTACCACGCGCTCCACCTTATAACCGGCGCACCGCGCATTCAACTCATGCAACACGGCACAGAGCATGCCTCCGTCAAATGCCATATGACAGGATCCTCCTTCCCACATAGTAGTAATACACACCGACCTGGCGGAAGCCGGCCTGCAGAGCCGTGCGGCGCGAGGCGCGGTTATAACGCTGGCAACGGTACTCGACCGTAGTGCCGCAGGCACAAAGGGCCGTAGCCAGGGCATCCAGCGATGCCGCGGCATAGCCCCGGCGCCGGTAGGCGGGGGCCGTCTCGACCCCCACCTCGATCCGGGCGGGGGGCGCGGCACTGTCAAACGGCTCATGCGTGGCGGCAAGTGACACCACGCCCGCTCCCGGCACCCGTACCCCATAAGAAAGGCACCCAAAGGCGCAGGTCGCCGCTATATCATAGGTCGTGCGGTTCTTTTCTTCATCCGCCTCCGTCA
Organism: uncultured Ruminococcus sp.; assembly: GCA_964463735.1. Classification (GTDB taxonomy): domain Bacteria; phylum Bacillota; class Clostridia; order Oscillospirales; family CAG-272; genus UBA1740. The sequence continues at coordinate 4,477 of CAYXDB010000048.1, forward strand.
AGCGGACAGCCGAGATCCCCCGCGGGATACTACACGTGCTGGCGGGAGAGCGGCGCAGTACATAGCCCCACCGATCCCGGAAGCGGTCATCGGCATAGCCCCATTCCCGCAGGCGCGGCCCCAATTCTGCAAATATGAAGGCCAGCGCCTCGTCCGCTGTGGGGTCATCTGCGTAACGGGACAAAAATGCCTCCCCCACGGCAGAGACACAGGGGAAGACGGTCACCGTCGTGCCCTCCCCTTCCAGGCGGGTAAAAGACAGGGGGATGGCCGTATCCCACCCCTGCGCAAGGGCCAGTTCCTCCCCCTCTTCATCCAGGAGCAGGCGTGTCACAGGCATCCCTCCTCCCGCAGGGCGGCCAGGAGGGCGGCAAAGTCCTCCACCACCGGGCAACCGCAGGCAAGGAGCCGGTCGCGCCCCTGATGCCCCCCGGCCACCAGCACGCAGGAGAAACCGGCGGCGGCGGCCGTAGCCGCATCATGGTCGGTATCACCGATCATCAATACCCGCCCGGGGCGGCGCTGTTCTGCCCAGCGGCAGGCATTGGCCGTTTTATCGTCACCGATGAAATCGTCCCGCCCCACGGCCGCCTCAAAATAAGAGAGCAGGCCATTGCGCGCAAGTTGCTGATGGAGCAATGTTTTTTCCGAGGCGGAGAGCACCGTCTGCGGGATGTGGGCCTGGTAAAATGCCTCCATGAGCGCCTGCACGCCGGGGCGCAGGGGCGCATCCACTTCCAGGCGGCGATACTCCACGGCCCATTCGTCAGCCACGGCGGCATAGGTCTCCTTGGAAAAATCAAACCCGATGCGGACGTAATAGTCCTCAATGGGGAAGCCGAACAGGCGGTCATAGACCGCGCGGGAAGGGATCACCGGAAGGCCGCGGCGGCGCAACAGGATATTGGTCGCCTCCATCCCGGTCTGCACATCATCCAGGATCGTCCCGTTAAAATCCCAGGCTATGTGGTCATATCGCATGTCCCGTCCCCCTTCCTTTGCACGCGCAAGCACTTTTCTATCATTATAGCACACATCTCCCCCCAATGCAAGAAAAAAATGCCGCACGGCATGCGCCGTGCGGCAAAACGGATCCGTGAAGCGGCATCCGTGCGTCATTTTGGGATCGTATGGATCTTTTGCCTGCGCCATCAGGCCTGGCGGGCGGCCTCCGCCATGCCATCCTCCGGCGGGGCGATGATCTCCGCGCGGTCGGCCGAGATACCGAAGATACAATGGTAGAGCACCTCGGCAAAGATCTGGTGCATGCCGCGGGTGGGATGATTGATCCGGTTGACGAGCAGGCGGGTCGTATCCAGCCCGGCCTCCTGCATGGCGCGCCACACCGCATAGGCATCCGCCACCGGCACCTGCGCCCGTGCGGCCTCTTCCCGCGCGGCGGCAACGAAGGCGTCCATCACGCCGCCATTCTGTATCTCTGCCGTCTTGCTGGCATAATTCAGATACTGCGGATCGGTCCCGGCCTCGTCCCTGTAGGTGTTGAGCATATTCTCCGTCATCCACACCGCATCCAGGTGGTAAAACCGGCACAGCGCCAAAATGGAGCGGACGTTAGCGCGGTATTCCTCCAAGGGGTTGTTGATATCGTTCAACCCATAGGCGGCGATGACCAGATCCGGCCGGTGGCCCACCACATCCCGCTCAAAATGCTCCAGACCGAAGCGGGCATCCACCCCGCCCACGGCGGCATTGATGATGTTGACCGGGATACGGGGGTGCCGCGCCCCGATCATCAGGCGCAGGCGATCGTGGTAGACCGCGTGGTAATCATAGGGTGCCGGATCCTTAAAGCACCCCTGTGACACACTGTCCCCTATGACTACGATCTGAATGGGGCCGTGGGCACGGTAATTATCCTGCACCCGTTGCCGGATGCGCAGTGTGTCACTGTACAAAACGGGCGGCAGGTCCTGCACATAGCGGGTGGCGAAAGCGAGCGCGGCACGCTCCAGTTCCTGTTGCGCGATCTTCATAAGTCTATCCTCCTTTTGTCAGGCGGGCACTGCCCCTGTCATTCTGCTTTCCCTGCGTCTTCCCGCCGGGCAAAGCCCAGCACGGGCAGATAGGCACGCAGGTAATCCCAGCCGGAGAAGAGAGAGGTCAGCGCCATCAGGATCATCATCCCATAACTGACCGGGCAAAAGACGCGCCCATACACCGGGAAGAGCAACGGCTCCAGCAGGATGACCAGGATGCCCAGGATGTGCGACACGGTCTTCATCTTCCCAAAGAGGGAGGCGGCGATGACCACGCCCTCCTTCCCTGCCGCGACCAGCCGCAGAGAGGTGACGGCCAGATCCCGGAAGATCACGATGACCGATACCCACAGCAGGGCCGGGGAGAGGAAGGTATAGCGTGCGGTCAGCACCAGCAGTGCGGAAAAGACCATGAACTTATCGGCCAGCGGATCCAGGAACTTGCCAAAATCCGTCACCAGATGGTATTTACGGGCGATGTGCCCGTCCAGAAAATCGGTAAATGAAGTCAGGGCAAACAGGCCGGCGGGCAACAGCGCCCCCCACAGGGTCCCCGGCTCGGTGGCCCAGACGGCCCAGACGAAGAACGGGACCAGCACCATCCGCATAAGGGACAGGATGTTGGGAAGGTTCATGACAGAGTTTTTCTGTTGCATCTCAGTTCTCCTCCTCTACGGCTTCCCCTACCAGGTCGTAATCCATGGCCTCGGTAATGTGGACGCGCACAAAACTGCCCGCCTCCCATTTCCGGGTGGAACGGAAGCACACCTTGCCGTCGATATCCGGTGCATCGGCGGCGCTACGGCCGTAATACACCTCAGCCACCGTATCAAATCCCTCGCACAATACCGTGACCGTTTCACCACAGCGTGCCCGGTTCTTTTCTTCACTGATCGGTAATTGCGTGGCCATCAATATATCATAGCGATCCTGCTTGACCTGCTCTTCGATCTGGTCGGGGAGCACGGCGGCCGGGGTATCTTCTTCCGGCGAATAGGGGAAGGCGCCCAGCCGGTCAAAGCGTACTTCTTTGACAAAGCGGCACAATTCTTCCAGATCTTCTTCTGTCTCACCGGGGAAGCCCACGATGCAGGTCGTGCGCAGGACGATACCGGGCACGCCGGCCCGCAGGCGACGGATGGCATCACGGATCAGGGCGCTGTCCCCATGCCGGTTCATGGCACGCAGGATGCGGTCAGAGATGTGCTGTATCGGAATGTCCATGTACTTGAGCAGGCGCGGGTTGTTTGCCAGTTCCCCGATCAGGTCATCGGTGATCTTATCCGGGTAGCAATACAGCAACCGGATCCAGGGGATCTGCGTCTCGCGGCAGATGGCACGCACCAGATCCGCCAGGCGGTATTCCCCATACAGATCCAGGCCGTAGCGCGTCGTATCCTGCGCGATAAGATTCAGTTCCTTGACCCCTAAGGCCTCCAGGTCCTTCGCCTCCGCCACGATATCCTCGATAGTGCGGGAACGGAAGCGGCCACGGATCAGCGGGATGGCGCAATAAGTACAACGGTTATCGCACCCCTCGGCGATCTTCAGATAGGCGGTATAGGAGGGCGTGGTCAGCACGCGCTCTCCCCCCAGGGGGGAACTTTCTTTATCATCAAAGGCGCAGAAGCCGCGCTCCCCCCGCTCGATGGCGTGCACAGCATCCACGATGCGATGCAGGCTCCCCACCCCCACGAGGGCATCCACCTCCGGCATCTCCTGCAACACCTGCTCCCGATAGCGCTCGACCAGGCACCCCGTGGCGATGATGCCCTGCAGGTGCCGGTTCTTCTTCAACCAAGCGATGTCCAGGATATTGTCGATCGACTCCTGCTTGGCACTCTCGATAAAGCCGCAGGTGTTGACCACGATGATGTCCGCCTCTGTTTCATCCGGCGTCAGCTCATACCCCGCCGCATGCAACCGATGCAGCATGACCTCCGTGTCTACCAGATTTTTGGAACAGCCCAAAGATACAAATCCGATCTTCTTCATACAGTCTTTCCTCTTATAATAAATATTGTTCTATCCGCGGCCGCAGGCGCAACTCATATAGTGCAAGGCACCGGGCAAGCAGGATGTCATATAGCACGAATGCGGGGTTCCCCACCGCATAGAGCACGATCAGCACCCACAGTGCCTCGGCCTCCATCCCCAGCAGTTTGACCGACAGGAACAGATACAGTGTCAGTGCCGCGTTGAATAACAGCAATTTCAGCAACAGGGACGCCACGCGGGGCAGGCGTGCAAGCCACGGCCGCACCAGCGGATACCAACCGCCAAAGAGCGCGTACAAGACAGCCGGCGTTTTGACAGGCAACAGCAACAGAGACAGAAGGGCCGTGGCCGCATAGACCAGCCACCCGTCCCGCCGCGGCAATTCACGCACGGCAAACAGCGACAGAAACGAGACTGCCGCCGCCACCGACAGATCCAGCACATCCAGCAAGGCGCCCACATATAGCAGTGCACACCCCAGCGCCACCAGCATCGCGCACAGCGACAGGCGCCGGGCGGTGCGCCCGGCGCCGCTCATCCGCTCCTTCATTTTAGATACACCGGATCAGGTCAAAGCCCATGCTCTCACAGCAACAATCCGCGCAGATCAGGCCACTGCACATGTCGCAGGTCGTGCACTCGCCCCCTGCCGGTTGGCCCCGGCCATTCGTATAGTGATTGCCGAAGGCGGCGGCACGGCGGGTAAAGGACTCCCGCGCCTGATGGTATTCGGTATTCTCCGGCGCCATCGCGCAGGCGATCTCTATCTCCTGCAAAGAATCGTTGACCCAGCCGCGGCGCATCAATACGATCGACTTCAGGTAATGCCACTCTGCGGGGCGATCGGTCTGCGGGATGCCATCCAGGCGCTGTTCTGCCTCGGCATAGCGCCCCTGGTTGATCATCTGCCGCAACTCCGCATACAGATTGCCGGCGCCACCCGTCTGGCGGGAACGCATCCGCGCGATCGTGGAATACGCCTCGTTGATCTCCTTCATCTTCTCTTCGGCATGGGCGCGCCCCGCCTCATCGTTGACATAGCGATCCGGGTGGAAGCGCCGTGTCAGGTCACGATAGGCGGCCTTGATCTCTTCGTCACTGGCAGTCGGCGAAACGCCCAATACCTTATAGGGGTCTTTCATTCACTCTGTCTCCTTCTTCTTTTTCGGCACCCGTGTGGCGCAAAAAACCTATACGCGCCGGTAGCCCCAGATATAAAATGTTCTTCAGGATCTGTCCGGCGGCCGAATAGGTCTCATGCGGGAGGCGCAACAGCGCTTCCTCCAGCGCACAGAGTTCCGCCGTCAGGGCCAAGTGTATCTGTTCCCGCGCGGCATCGTCTAACCCCTGCGGGTATCGTTGGTGATAGGGGTTGTAATTGCCGCGGCGCTTATCTTCGTCATGATCCTCGGCCGCATCGGCAACTGCGACGAAGCGCCCCAGGTGCAGGCCGATCGCATACGCCGTCTGCGCTTTTTCCTCCGGCAGGCCATAGGCAAAGAATGCGCCCAGCATGCGCCCGGTGCAGTCCGCCACCTGATCGACCGAGGGACATGCGGCCTGCTCCAGCGCATCCAATTCTCGCAGTTCCTTCTGCATCAGGGAGAGCAGTTCCGGCCGTTCTGCCCGGCGGGCGGCGCGGCGCAAGACCCCCCGGGGGATGAGCAGGGGGAGGCGCGCGAGGGGGCCGCGGTCCTGGCAGGCATCACATGCCTTGCCATACGCCAGCACGGCAAAGGCGCAGGCGGTGTCCTCCAGTGCCGCGTTTTCCCCCAGGCACTGCCGCGCCTTGCAGGGGTGCACCGCACAGCGGAAGGAATGCGCCTGGCAGGGGGCATCGGTCAGCATCATGCGCACCAGCGCGTAGAATACAGAGTCGTAGGTCAGGGCACAGGCAGACAGGCGCCCCGTGTGCCGTTGCATCGCACGGCACACCCCGCAATATACCGCCCGGTAAAAGTCATATTCGCGCACAAGCAACTCGCCCGGCACCGGTTTGACATATCCAAACATGCATATCCCCCCTCTGCCCGTTGCCGGTATCGCTCTCTATACCACTATTGTATCGGATGTTCTTTGCAAAATCAAGCATATTTCATGACCTGGGAAAGAACGACCCGCGCATGCGCCATAAAAAATGGGGAGAGGGCACCCATTGCGCACCCTGGCGCGATCGCGGCGTCCTCTCCAGCGTCTTCTGTACCGTTATTCCTCAGCGGCAACGGTCTCCTGCTCTGCGGCATCGTCCTCGGTCGCCTCTTCCTCCGGCACAAGGATCGTCACGATCGCGCTCTCTACCTGATGATCCTTGACCAGGGCGTCCTGGATCTGCAACAGATCCGTCTGCACCGAGAAGGTACTGCCATCCTCCGGGATCGACCCCAGCGCCGCCAGGGCATAGCCACCGAAGGTATCGTTGTCATCCTCGGTAAAGTCCACATGTAACGCCTCTGCCACATCGGAGAGCGGTGCCGTACCACGGATGCGCCAGCAACCTTCCTCCAGCAAAACGATCTCTTCCGGCTCTTCTACGACTTCCTCGGGCGTATCGGCCGTGGCGAAATCCCCCACCAGCCGCTCGATCAGATCATTGACCGTGATGATGCCCACCACGCCGCCGTACTCATCCAGCACCACGGCAAACTTGTTGTGCGTCTTCTTCATATTGCGGAACAAGAGGTCCGCCTTGACCCCATCCGGGACGAAATAGGGGGTGCGCACCGCATTTTCCATGACGGCGGCACGGTCCATCGGGTCCTCCAGCCGGAAATAATCCTTGGCATTCAGCACCCCGATCACATTGTCTACCGTCCCCTCACAGACCGGGTACATGGTGTGGCGGTTGTCGTGGATGGTCTGGCGCCACACGTCCATCTCTTCATCCATCCAGAGCAAAGAGACCTCTGTCCGGTGCGTAGCGATCTCCCCGGCTGTCAGATCGTCAAACTCAAAGACGTTCTGGATAAATTCTTTTTCTTCATTATCGATGGCGCCGCGGCGGTTGCCCGCATCCACCATCATACGGATATCCTCTTCGCTGACCTCTTCCTCGTTCTGGTCGGGGTCGATGCCCAGCAGGCGCAACACGCCATTGGTCGATGCCGTCAGCAAAAAGACCAGCGGGGCAAAAATGCGGGACACCACGCTCAGCGTGCCGGACAGGCCCAGTGCGACCGCCTCCGACTTACGCATGGCGATCCGCTTGGGAACCAATTCTCCAAAGATGAGCGTGACGTAGGAGAGGAGTACCGTGATCAACACCACGGCAATGGTGTTCAGCACGTCTTTCCCCCAAACGACAAAGCCCAGGTCGTCATACACCCAGTTGACCAATATGTCCGAGAAGTTCTCTGCCGCAAAGGCCGACCCCAAAAATCCGGCCAATGTAATGGCGACCTGGATGGTGGCCAGGAAGCGGGCAGGTTGCCGCGTCAAGCGGAGGAGGCGCGTGGCCCCTTTATTGCCCTCCTCGGCCAGTTTCTCCAATTTCGTCTCCTGAAAACTCAGCACGGCGATCTCCGCGCAGGCAAATACAGCATTCAGCCCAATGAGCAACAGCTGCAACAAAAGCATCCATATTATATCCATGATCCTATTCTATCCTCCTGATATATACAGCGAAATATTCCAAAAATGCACAAAAAGACACAACCCGTCAGTTTACTCACGCAAACACAGGCCGTGTCCCCACACACATAAGCATATTTCACATAAAGGAGGTTTGTCGCTACTTCGCGTATTACAGTCACCTTCCATAAGGGCTATCGGTCATCTCCTGTTCTTTTAAGATAGTACGATTATTGTACACGATATTTTCCGTTTTGTCAAGGGCTTTTACAAGAAAAGTATC
>CAYXDB010000049.1:0-12318 GCA_964463735.1 uncultured Ruminococcus sp.
CGTAATATACCGCGGCTTTTCGCCGGTGCCGGACAAATGGTGCGGTGCTGTGTGTGGGCCGGATGCGCGCATGCCTCCTGCAAGAGGCACCCGGAACGAAAAAAGAAAGAGGTACCTGTATGAAAAAACGCATCTTGTCCCTTGCGCTGGCACTATGCTGTCTTGTCACAGCGGTGCCGATCCTGGCGCTCCCTGCCACGGCGGCAGAGGCGGAGGACACATGGACACCGACCTTCCGGTATGTCCTGCTCTCTGACGAGCATGTCAACGCCTGGTGGGACGCAACCAATTCGAAGTTTACCCTGACCGGTAAACGTGACCGCATGGTAGCCGTGATGAAGGCGGCCTATGCCATGGCGGAAAAAGACGGCCTTGCCATCTCCGCCCTGATCTCCGGCGGTGACCAGGTCTCTGCCGCGATGCCCATGGAATACACGGAGCTGGTCGGCGCTTTTACGGATATCCAAAACCTCAACAGCGACGAGCTTCCCATCTATGCCATCATGGGCAACCATGAGTACAACAATGGCTATTACGCAAAGAACGATAGCGTCTCCAAGACCTATAAGTATGAGGACTATTTCACCGAGGGCATGTCGGCAGAGGAAAAACTGGCCGCCCTCCGGAAAGCCTTTATCGATGGGGTCGGTTCCGCGATCGACAATACATCTGTCAACTGGACCGCCACCATCGAGGGTTATGCCTTCATCGGTCTCTCGATCGATGATTATGACGGGCACCTGAGTGAAGAGTCACTGAATTGGCTGGATGACGCCCTGTATGAAGCTACGACGGCTGACTCCAGCAGGCCGGTGTTCCTGACCTGCCACATGGCCGTGAAGGATACCGTAACGTACAGTGATGTCTCCTCCTGCTATGTCCCGGAGAGTGAAGCCTTCCAGGCAGTGCTGGCTAAGTACCCCTCCGTTATCCTCTCGGCCGGCCACACGCATAAGTCTGCGATCCGGCCGTCTGCCGCCTGGCAGGCAGACGACGGCTTTGCCGCTGTCTCCATGCCCTCCCTTACCGAGCAGGCAGAGTTCTACATGGTGGAGGTAGATGCCAACAATACGGTGCGCTATATTCCGTACTACATCAGCGGCACCACCGCCACCCAGCTGACCGACCCGACCGGCAAAGCACTGTATTATGAATTTGCCTATGGGGAGGACGGCAAGCCCACAGCACAGCAGTATACCGCCACGGCGCAGGCCGCAAAGAAACCCGCCTTCGCCACGGGCGCGACCCTCGCCCTCTCGAACCTGACAGCCATTGGCACAGTAGCGCTGGGCGACCTGCGCATCCCGCAGGCACTGGCCGGGGATACGCCCGCCGATGCCTACGATATCACCATCCAGGAGGACGGCGCCAGCACGTCTCAGACCGTGCGTCTCTCCGCGACCGACGATGTGTGGAAGAGCAAACCGGCCAGCCACGTGGGGCGTTCTCTGTCCCTCAAGCAGGGGGCGACTTATACGATCACGGTAACGCCTGTATCCCTGTTCGGCACCTCCGGCCAGGCACTCACGCTCACGGATGTGCAGACGCCGACCCTGGTCGAAACGAAGGACCCCTTCTTCTACACTTCCTCGATCAATTGGGGGAGCAAGAGCGATGCCAATTACCCCACGTTCGATGCAACGGCGGGGACCGTCACCTTCAAAAACGGCTGGGAGATGGGCGTGTGGAAAGACGGCACGATCAAACTGCTCGATAAATGCCTGAAAGATACGGCATTCAACAGCAGTTACGCCGACATGTGGAGTGGCCACGGCGGTATGCACCATGCGCAGAATGTCGCCGGCTATGCCAAACCGGCGGCGGGCGGCCTGCTCTGGCAGGGCTGCCGCGCTCCCTACACCGGCTATTTCGATCTGACCATCAGCGACATGAAGATGGCCAGCGGCGAATCCAGCATGCCGGTGACCGATACCAGCAAGACCTGGTACGCCGTGGCGAACCTCACCACCGGGGAGATCCTGTGGCCGGCGGCGGCCGCGGGGCGCCAACTGGACGTGAGCGATTATACGGGCTGGGCCGCCCTTGAGGGCACTGCCACCATCCCGGAGGCGACCGCCAGCGGCCTCCGCGCTACCGCCGGGGACGTGATCGGCGTGGTCGTGGCTTTGGAATCGGGGAGCCAGTGGGGCGTTTCCTCCCTTGCGATGACCGCGCACTACACTCACCTCATCCGCTCCGAGAGCGTTTTGCATAAAGATACCTTCGTGCAGAAGGCGGGGGCAGAAGGCTTCCCGCAGGTCCCGCAGCCCACGGAGGACGGTCAGGCCACAAGTGGCACACCCGTTTATTCCGGTGCCTTCACGATCGGTCCTTATCATAAAACGAGCGGCTATCTGCCCTTCACCACAGCGTGCAGCAACGGGCCGGGGAGCGACAAGTATTTCTATTCTTCCGACATGTGGGGAACTGGCGGCCTGTTCGCTGTCAGCAAACCGGGCGCGAGCAAGACGACCGATGCGCCCTTCGTGTTAGGGAGCCAGGCCGGTTACAGCACGGCCCTGGTCTGGACGGCATCCCGGGACGGCATCGTCACCGTGGATCTCTCCGGTATGAAGGCGCAGGTCACCGGGCAGGCCTATACCATCGTCCGCAATTTTGCAGATGGCCTGCTGACCGGCGCGTTCAGCGGCAGTTTTGCCGCCGATGAATGGATCGTGTGCGATGCCGATGTGGCCAACAGCACCAGCCTGAAGGGTATCCAGGTCAAGAAGGGGGATACCATCGCGCTCCTGCTCTCCCGCGGGACGAGCGGCAATGGCTGGGGCATGTATGACACGACCTTCTCCGTCTCCTATACCGGTTACGTGCAGGAGAGCACCGCCGCCGCAGACGTCATCCCCGGCGCATATAAGGCGGCCGCCACTTCAAAAGAACTGGATCTTGGCAACAGCGGCTGGGACGTCGTCGCCTATGCCAGCGCGGCTGGTATCGCCGGCCAGAAGCCGTATCTGCTGAATACATACAGTTCTGCGGAACTGTATCAGAACAGTACCTTGGGTAACAAAGTCTTTGTCTCTGCGAATGGCAACCAGTTGAACTACTGGGGCAAGAGCGGTGCCCTGGCAATCGCCTCCGGCTATGTGGCCGGCTACCGCTACACCGCCAAGAAGAGCGGTACCGTAGCCATCAGCCTGACGGAACTTTCCCTGGCCGCCCGCCGTGGCGATTACATTGACCCCACGAACATTGGCTACGCCATCTATAAGAACGGCGTCAAGGTCTTCCCGGAGGGAGAGACAGCCTGGTACACCGTGGAATACACCACGGCCGATAACCGCGGCAAGGACCTCTCCTCTACCTTGAACGCCAGCCTCCCGCGTGACCTGGCCGTCTCCGCCGGGGACCGCATCGAGGTGCTGGCAACCAACCAGAGCGAGGGACAGACTGGGTGGAACGGCGCGGCCAACGTCTTCTTCCCCTGCATCTCCTATTTGAACTACACGGTGGTCGACCACACCGCAGAAAAAGAGTTCCTCCCGCTGCTGGACGGGCGTGTGACCGTGCCGGAGGATGGCGCCTGGACGGCTGTTTCCTATACCGACAAGGCAAATATCGGCACATCCAGCGTACAGCTCATCCACACCAATGGTGACAATGGGTCGGGCGGCCTGAATGGTTTCTATACGCCCGGCGGTGCCTATGCGGGCAATTCAAAAGTATTGCTGGTCCCCAGTTCACTGACCAATACGTATTGGGCCGGTGGATCTACCGGTGCGCTCCTGATCGCCAGTGGCACGACCGCCGGCTATCGGTACACCGCCGAGCAGAGCGGCACCGTTGACCTGCGCCTGGGCACCCTGCGTGCGGTCACGCGCGGTGGCGGTGCGGCTCCGACATACCCGATCACGATGGAATATGCCATCTATGTCAACGGGCAGAAGATCTGGCCGGCGGCGGAAGGAGAATGGTATAGCATCACGTATACGGCAGACAGCATCGGTACCGATTATGCCGCCGCGCTCAATACCTTCCTGCCCACCGACCTGTATCTTGCGCAGGGTGACCGCGTAGAAGTGCTCTCGCATACCGTCACCACGGGGATCGGCAACCCGCATACGGCCCTTGCCACCCTGTTTTTGCCGGAGGTGCGCTATCACTCCGTCGCGCAGGTGTCTGTGCTGCTGGGCGGGGAACTGGCGCTGAACATCCAGCCCGCCTCGGATGCTGAGACCATCACCGCCACCTGGAACGGGGAGACGGTGGCGCTCACCCGGGATGCAAGCGGCCGCTATACGCTGGGCGGCATCCTGCCCTCGGCTATGGGGGCGCCCATCACGCTCACTTGGAACGTGGCAGACACGACCTATAACGGCGTGACCATCCCGCACACCGCATTTACGAAGGAACTGACCTTCGCCGCTTGCCTCATGCAATATGTACAGACCTACCGCACGGCGACTGATGCGTATGGCAAGGCCGTGTATGAACTGGCCGTCGCCACGCTCAACTACGGCGCCGCGGCGCAGACGCGCTTTGGCGATGACCCGGCCGACCTCCCGAATAAGGATCTGACCGAGGAAGAAAAGAATTTCTCCCTGGCCGACTCGGCGATAGTTACGACCGCGTCGCAGACCGCGAAGACCGAGGGCATGACGCACAAATTCGCCGGGGTATCGCTCCTGCTCCGGGATACCGTGCAACTCAAGTTGTACGTCACCGGTGAAAATGGCACCTCCGCCCGTATCAAATACTGGACGAGTGATGAGAGCCAGGCACAGTATTGTGACCTGCAGGCGCGCAACAGCACCGACCCGAACGCCTGGAAGGCGACGATCGCCGTCCTGCCCAGCGCCTATGCGGAGACCTATCATTTCCAGATCGTCGATGCGGCAGGGAATGCCGTCGGCACGACCCTGACGTACAGTGTCGCGGCCTACGCCGATCGCGTACCGTCTGAATCGACCATCACCGCCCGCCTGATCACCATGGGTCTGGCGGCTGAGGCCTATCTGGCCGCGCAGAATGCATGAAAGGGGGAATAGAGATATGAAGTGCAAAGAGTATGCAGCACCGCGCCTGGACATCTGGCTCCTGGCGCAGGAGGATGTCCTGGACGACTCCAAAGAAGATCATGAACTGGACGTGGACTGGGAGATCGGCAATCTTTGATCGTCCCAACGCCCCCGCACCTACCCACGGCAGTGGGGCCACCCGCACGGCGGGCGGCCCCACTGCTTTTGTATTTTCCTCTCTTTTTCCCCGCGCGGTGAAAACAGGTTGCAAAATGCGGGGAAATGTGCTATACTAGACGGGATAAAGAAAACACCCGCCCGGCAACAGGGCAGGGGACAAAGTGCGGCGCAGGGGACTGCGCGGCAGAGACAGGGAGGGCGGCATGCAGGTCGCAGACATATGTAAGCAGATCCAGAAGAGGCTGGAGCAGGTACATATCACCTGCTTTCAGGGGAGAGAGAAGCCCCTGCTCCTGATCTCGGAGCAGTATCCGGGCGTGTGGCTGGAGCATGTATATGATGCGGTGTTCTACGCCACGCAGGACCCCGGCAAGATCTATCTGGCCGAGAATACGGTCGATCTCTTTATGGAATATCAGACGCCGGACGGGCAGTTCCCCTGCTATGTGTGGGATACCCGCCGGGTCTCTGCCCCGCCCATTGGCTATGCGCAATTGCAGGAATGTGTTTCCTTTGCCCGCATGTGCCTGCTCGTCTATCGGCTGGACGGCGACAAAGCCCGCCTGCAACGAGCCTATGATGCCTGCACGCGCTGGGTCTTTTGGTTGAAGGCGCACCGCATGACCACGGGGCGCGGCCTGGTCGAACAGTTCGTGGGGTATGACACCGGGCACGATGAGAGCGGCCGCCTGCAGGGCCTTTCCTGCCCGGGGAACTATAAGATCGACGGGGTAGGGCAGAATGCCGCCGTCCTGCCGCCGCACGACCCGGTCGCCCCGCTTTTGGCCGTAGATATCAATTGCAATTTTTATGGCACGCTGTCCTCCCTTGGGGAGATGGCGCGCCTGTTGGGGCTGGGGGAAGACATCGCGGCAGGCTGGGAGAGGGAGGCCGCGGGGGTCAAGACCGCGCTCTTTGCCCATTGCTATAATGAAGAAGACTGCTTCTTTTACGATGTCGATCGGCAGGGGCGGCAACGCAAGTATCGCTCCTCCACGATCTTCCACCTGTTCTTAGAAGAGGTGCTGGATCCGGCAGAGGATGCCGCCCTGATCCGAGCGATCTATGCGCGGCACCTGTCCGACCCGCAGGAGTTTGCCACCCCGTATCCCTACCCCTCCATGGCGCTGAACGATCCTTCCTGCCAGGGGCACGCCACGCACAATTGCTGGGGCTATTATTCCCAGGGACTGATCGCCCTGCGTGCCACGCTGTGGATGGAGCGCTATGGCTTTGTGCAGGAGTTCCAGCATCTCTGCCATGCGTGGGTATCCGCCTGGACGGCCCATTTCTCCACCTGGAAGCTGGGGCAGGAACTGGACCCGGTGACCGGCGTGCCCACCCGCTCTTCAGAATGGTATTCTTCTACGATGCTGTTCTATCTGTATGCGGCGCGGCGGCTGGGCCTGTGGCAGGGATGATGAGCGCTGAAAGTTCATGAAAGGCATGCAAGGAACAGGAAATATGAAAGAAAAAAGCACGATAGGGACATGGGTGGCGGACATCTGCTATGCCATCCTGGCGGGCGTGATCGTCGGCACCGCCTATTATTTTTTCCAGAACAGTAACGGGTTTGCCCCCGGTGGCGTCGGGGGGCTGGCCACGATCACGCACTATCTCCTTGCCGATCGGGTCAGTTGGTCGGTGCTCATGATCGCCTTCAATCTTCCGATCTTCGTGCTGGTCAGCGCGATGGTCGATCGCAAATTGGGTCTCATCCTCAGTCTGTATGTCGTCGTGCAGTCGCTTATCCCGCAGGCGTATGCGGCACTGGGCCTGCCCCCCTACTGCCTCGCCTGTTATCAGGAGGATTTCAATATCGTCTTTGCCTGCATTGCGACCGGCGTCATCTCCGGCTTCGGCTTTTCCATGATGCTCCGCCGCTTTGGGGCAAGCGGCGGCACCTACGGTATCTCCGCGCTCATCAAGCGGGCAAGGCCGGAGATGAACATCGCCTATGTCTCCTTCATCATGGACACTTGCGTGGTCTTTATCGCCTTCTTTGTCTACGGGATGAAGATCACCCCCGTGATGTGCACCCTGCTCAACCTGTTCATCGCCAATGTCATCGTGGACAACGGGCTCAGCGGGATCAAGAACGGCTATAAATTTGAGATCGTGACGACCTGCCCCGCAGAACTCTCGGCAGAGCTGATCGCACGCCTCAAACACGGCGTGACAGAGATCAACGTGCATGGCATGTATTCCAACACGGATAAGTATATGCTGGTGTGCATCATCAACAAACGGCAGATCGGCGAGATGATGAAGATCATCAAGAGCCACCCCGGCACCTTCGCCAGTTTCCAGAAAGTCAACGAAGTGTTCGGCAACTTCAAGCGCCGGGTGTAAAACGGCACCCGTGTGTCGTGAAAATGTGATAGTGTGGCCGCCATGGCGGCCAAGAGGATCGATCTAAGGAGGTCAGGATATGAAGAAAGCAAACGGGTATGCGACAGCGGCCATGCAACTGTGCCTGCTGGGGGGCGTGGGGCTGTTCCTCTGCACTTTTCTGTTGCCGGACCCCGTCTGGCGCCAGCGGGCGCTGTACGGATTCGGTGCGCTGTTTACGGTATTTCTCCTTCTCACGGCCGGGGCATACGCCTTTGGCTGGCGGGCATACGGGCGCGTGCTCCAGCGGGCGATCGCGCAGGATGGGACGGCCCTCTTTGCCCTCCTTACCTTCGTGCCGTATAGTGCTGGGGCCCTTCTGTATCTGGCGTATCGTGTGGTCACGGGGGCCGTGTATGCCATCCTTTTGCTGGTCTACGCCGCCGTCTATGCCGTGTTCTCTCTGCTCTCTGCCCCGGTGCGGCTGTGGCGGTGCCGGGCAAGCGCGTAAAAGGGGAGGGAACGTGTATGGCTACCCTCGGACAGTATCTGTATGTATTCTTTATCTCCATGGTGCCGGTGGTCGAGCTGCGCGGCGCCATCCCCATCGGCATCATGGCGCAGGGGCTTGACCCGGTCCTGACGTGCTGTATCAGCGTGGTCGGCAATTTTCTGCCGGTGCCGTTCATCATGCTTTTTATCCGCCGTATCCTCGCGTGGATGAAGACGACCCGTCACCTGGGCGGCATCGCCCTGTGGCTGGAGGAACGCGCAGAAAAAAACAAAGGGAAGGTCATGCAGTATGCCACCTTCGGCCTCTTCCTGTTCGTGGCGGTCCCCCTCCCGGGGACCGGCGCCTGGACCGGGGCACTGGTCGCCGCGCTGATGGACATGCGCATGCGTTATGCGCTCCCCTCGATCTTCTGTGGCGTGCTGGCGGCCGGCATCATCATGACGCTGGCGTCTCTTGGATTGGTCAGCGCCTTTGCCTGGTTCCTGTAAGATCTAAGGGCCCCAATGCCCCGTTTCTCCCCCTTTCGGCGCGTGCAAAAATAGCACTTGCAAAATGCTGGAAGATGTGGTATAATAGGGGCATGGCGTCCTCATTTCGCCGAAAAGTAACGGTGGGCATGCCGCTAGGGCATCTTGGGGCGTAGTCTCCCTCCGCCGGGTATAGCGGCGCATGGGCGCCATAAAAAGAACGGATACGGTGCATCCTGCCGTCCGCGGCAGGATGCACTTTTTGCGTGCCTGCCAGATTTCCCGGCAGGAAGAAAAAAGGTAACACAGGATGGAAGAGATCGTATGAAACAATTGTATATCGTGCTCACACAGACGGGCACTATGCTGTCACGGATCTTGAAGTTCGTGACCGGCGCTGAGTATAATCACGCTTCGGTCAGCATGTCGGAAGATCTGGAGCAGATGTATTCCTTCGGGCGTTTGCATCCGTACAATCCGTTTTGGGCCGGTTTCGTCAAAGAATCGCCGCATACCGGCACGTTTAAGCGCTTTTCGAAAACGCGTGCCGTCGTCCTGTCCGTGGAGGTCAGTGAGGAGGCCTATGACGCGGTGACCGCTCTGCTGGCCCGCATGGAAGAGGATCACACGCACTATCATTATAATTATCTGGGGCTGTTTCTGGCCTCGGTGCATCTGCACCGCACGAAGGCCAATTGCTATTATTGCTCTGAATTTGTCAAAAAGATCTGTTACACCGGGCGGGTGCGCGGCGCATGGCGGCTCAAGCCCATCACACAGCCCATCCATTTTCTGCAATTGCCCCATCAGGAACTGTACTGTGGCAGACTGTGCGACTATCACGGCGCACCGCAAAGGGCGCACTACGCACAGCGGCAATTGCGTGCATGAAGTGAGAGAAAAAATGCGGCAAAGCGCGTTTTTTCCTTCCGTCATGTGATAGAATACATAATAAGATAGCGGGCGGCGCGGGACTGCGCGGCAGGAAAAGAGAGGAGAGCATATGCTGGACGTTAGTAAGATCAGGCTGTTTTTGTTCGATATGGATGGTACCCTGTATCTGGGGGAGCAGTTGTTCCCCTTCACGCGGAAATTGTTGCAGGAGATCCGGCGGCAGGGGAAGGAATATCGCTTCATGACCAACAATTCCTCCCGCTCCGCTACGGATTATGTGAGAAAGATGGAGCGGCTGGGCATCCCGGCGGTGGAGGCGGATTTCGTGACCTCCGCCCAGGTGACGGCCGACTATCTGGTGGCCAATCTGCCGGACCGTGTCTTTTATGTCGCGGGGACGCGTTCCCTTGCGCGGGAATTGGCAGAGGCCGGCCTGCAGGTCACACAGCGGCGTAGCAAGCGCGTCAATGCGGTGGTCATCGGCTTTGACAGTGAATTGACCTTCCGTAAGATCGATGATATGTCGCGCCTGTTGCGTCAGCCGGACATGCCCTTTATTGCCACGCACCCGGATGTGGTGTGCCCCACAGAATACGGTTCGGTGCCGGATTGCGGTGCCGTGTGTGAGATGCTGTATCAGGCCACCGGCCGGCGTCCGATCGTCATCGGGAAGCCGGAGCCGATGATGCCACAGCGCGCCATGCGGGAATTGCATGCTACCCCGGAGGAGACCCTGGTCATAGGCGACCGGTTGAATACGGATATCGAGTCCGGTCTCCGTGCCGGTACGCGCACGTTGCTGGTCTTCAGTGGTGAGGCAACGCCGGAAGCCTGGCGCGCCGCCGCACGCAAGCCGGATGAAGCATGGCAGGACTGCGGCGTCCTGTTGCAGGCCCTGCGGGAGGGCGCCGGGGCGGGGAAATAAGCCGCGGCGTCTAGATGCGGGAACGGTTCCGATACACTGCGCGATAACGAAGGATCTGCATAATACAAGTGCCGGGCATCCAAATAAGGATGCCCGGCACTTACATTTTGACCGTCGGGATGGAAAATTATCAGGCGTTCAAACAAGGTCTGATGGACGAGATCAATGGCTGGCACATAGCCGGGATGGAAAGAGTGACAGACCTCTTTCCGCTGGTCGGCAGTTTTGTCAATCTGGCATATCCTGTCCCCGCCGGCACAGTCAAGTTCTTGCAGGATGAGGAAGTATATCTGGGCGCACAGGTCAAAGATCCGCGGGATGAAAGCGGCAAGACCCGCTTCGGCGTCATCGCGCGGGAGGATCTCATCCTCATCTGTACGTATGGCGAAAATGGCACCGACCCAAAGATCGTGGCCTATGTGAGCAGATGAGCAAAAACGGAATACAGAAGGAACTGTTGCGGCATCAGGCCGCAAAACAGGGAACTGATCGTCACCAACCGCTGTGCGCGGGATCATCGGGAGCATCGGACGCAGAGGTATTAAAAACGTGGGCCCTTTTGCGGTTTACAGATTGAGCAAGACGATGGACACCGTTCCTATCGCAAAACCGAGGGTCTGCCTGCGCCCAAATCTTTCTTTCAGTAGCAGGGTGGAATACAGAAAACTGAGGATGATGCCCCCGGCAGACAGCACGGGGAACAAGATAGAGGCCGGTATACGGGGATTGAGCCACGTAACGAGGTAGTTGGTCAGCCCGGTGGAAATACCGCCAAGGATCGCCAGTAGCCATCCTTTTTTCATCGCCTGGGGGATCCCGGCTCGTTCAGAGGGCAATAGCAGCGTAAATGCCAGCATGACACCGGCGGAGATCGCCAACGCCACGATCATGAACAGATCTTTGCCCGCGCCGTCGGGGAAGGCGATCTGTTCCATTTTCTGCACGGTGGAGCACATGCCGTTCCCGACGAAGGCAAGGATCACAAAGACGATCCAGCGCACGGTTACGCGGCTATCGTCCTTTTCGTAATTCGTCAGGACCAGAGAGATCACCAGCAGTACCAGCCCTACGATCTTTACCGCGTTCAGTTCCTCACCCAAAAAAAGGAGCCCATACAGCGTGGGCAACAGCAGGGAAAAGGAGACGATGAGCGAAGTCTTCCCAAAAGAGCCACAGCGGAACGCCAGCAGGGTGAAAACACTGGTCGAAACATACGCCGTGGCAAAACCTGCCGAATAAGGGAGGAGGGCCAGATCGTAATTCCAGTCGCGGTTGACCGCCAGGAATACCAGCATAGCCAGCAAGGCGACCGCGAAATTGAAAAAGAACGTGCCACCCGCGCAACGGTCGGTATACCGCTGCTTAAAAATGCTGGCAAGGGTCATTGTAAAGATCAACAGGACCAAAACTAAGTATTGCATGGTGTTCTCCTTTTTGTTGTTCGGCAGTGTAGGATAGCATGGCGGCAAAAGTCTTTGCAAACGCCGCTATATTGCGTCTGTATTATAGCATATCGAATGGCTGTTGTCAACTTGCATTACAAAAAATGCTTTTTGCTGCAGCAAAAAGCTACAGTCAACACCTTTTCATTATTCACTATTACCTGTTACCTCCAGATCCCCGAGTTTTTAGTGAAGAGTGAAGAGCGAAGAGTGGAAAGTGAAAAAGTGATCCCCGAGGACAAGTCCTCGGGGATCTGGCTGCGGGGGTGGGATTGGAAAGGCCCTTCCGAAAACATAGTCGTGCAATGCGCACGGCGTGCTGTGCTTCTGCCCTCCTTGTTTTCGTGAATCGCCCTCAGCGAACAGGCCACCGGCCTGTTGCGCAGGGGGCTCACCCACGACCTCCTCCGGAGGTCGCTCGGTTCAGACCCCCGCAAAAAACAAAGGACGCCTTCTGCGTCCTTTGCATTTTGGTTGCGGGGGTGGGATTTGAAAGGCCCTTCTGAAAACATAGTCGTGCAATGCGCACGGCGTGCCGTGCTTCTGCCCTCCTTGTTTTCGTGAATCGCCCTCAGCGAACAGGCCACCGGCC
>CAYXDB010000050.1:0-11745 GCA_964463735.1 uncultured Ruminococcus sp.
GTACTATAACAGGCGGGTGCCTCCCCGGCGCGGAGCAGGAGCACGCCGTATCCTTCCAGGCGGAGGGGCTGGCCATCCAGCCAATACGTCCCGCCCTTGCCGGAGAGATCGAGCAGGAGCATCTCCCCCTCCGCATACCGGCGCAAAAATACCCCGTCCGGCGCCTGGCCCTCCGCATCGGTCAGGCGCGGCGCCATGCCCAGTGCCTGGTGGATGGCCGACAGGGCGATGGGCTGGCCATCCAGCGCATAGTGCCCTTCTGCGTCCAGCATGGCCAGCAGGGGTGCCTCCGGCACGTCATCCTCCGTGACGAAGCGCCACTGGATCTGCTGGCGGGCCAATGTATCGATCAGCGCATAAAAGGCACTATCACACCCGGCGCCGTCCCACTGTGCGGCGCACAACGCGGTAGGATAGAGGACGCAGACATCCGGCCGGAAGGATCTTTGCGCACAGGCCGCCGCGCGGCGGGACTCCTCCGCCAGCAGGCGCAGGGCGGCGTGATCCGGCTGGTCGGAAGAGAAGGTGTTGAAGAAGTCGGTAATACCGGCATTCCCCCGCCAATCCAGGTGCGAGATCGCCAAGAAATAGTGGTCGATCCCGAAGGCTGCGCACAGATACAGCATGCAGCGCCGCTTGGCATAGGACATGTCACAGGGGCCGAGGGCAAACAGTTCTGCCATCGCGCCCTGCGGGGTGCGGGCATACGCGGCGCCGGACAACAGGGTAAAGAGCGAGGGGGAACGCAGATCCGTGTAGATCTCATCGATCCCGGGGATCGTCATGGCGCGCATATTACGCAGATAATTGCCCCCCTGCCGGGTGGCGAGATAGGGCGAGTGATCATGCATGAAATGGCCGGTCAGCGCGATGCCGTGGGCCGTGCACCAGGCCTGTATCCGTTGCACGAAGGAAAGGCGGAAGCGGTCGCCTATGAGCACCATGGCGCGGGGCAGAAAGTCCGGCTGGGCGATGCGCATATCGGCCTGCATATCCGTCCCGTAGGCCTGGCGGTATTCCTCCTCCATGCCATCGTAATACGGGATCGCATCCTCCCCGCAGGTATAGGCCACGGCCGGTTCATCGGTGAAGATGCCGAGGATGACGCGGCCAAAATAGGGGGCAAAGCGGCGCCAATAGGCCTCATGGGTGCAGGAGATGAAATAGTCCACCGCCTCCGGCGAGAGCAGATCGGGAAAGTACTTTTCCCCGAACAGGGAGCCGGTATAGGTAGAACTGACGCTGATGTGCCCCGCGTTTTCCCCGCGGACCGCAAGAGACTTGAGGCGGAAGCGTGGCTGTGCGGTCACGCGCCCGTTGGCCTGGCCGGAGGGCCAGTTGAAGTCGTCATAGAGCCAGACGGCCATCTGGAGCGACTCTGCCGCCTCCAGCAATATCTGCACGGTCGCAAACCATTCTTCTTCCAGATACGGCAATTCACAGCCGGAGCGCGGATAGAGCATGACCTGCTCGATCCCGTCCTCATGCAGGCTTTGCAGATACGTATAGATCTGTTCCCTGTCCGGGTGACCGGTCAGGACCGATATAGTGATCAAGGGGGTACGCATACTTCCCTTCCTCCTTTTTATCTTTCCTACTTGATTTTACGCCTTTTGCGCGATATAATCAATACAGAATACCAAACAACTTTTTCAAAAAGCAAAGAGGGGAAAGAGCATGGAGCGCCACATGGAACCATACGTCCGCTACGCCGCGGAGAGCACCTATTACATACGCCGCACGGTAGTGGCAAGTGACTGCCGCCTGCTCTACCTCCTGGCGGGGCAGGGGCGCTTTGTCTGTGGGGAGACGGCATTCCCCCTGTTGCCGCATACCCTGCTCTATTACCCCTACGGTGTGCCCTATCGCATCGAGGGGGAGGGCGATGCGCCCCTGCGCTTTTATACCATCAATTTTGATTTCTCTCACGAGGCGGCCGGGCGCCCCGTCCTGATACCGCGGGAGCCGCAGGAGCACGACCGCGCCGAAGAGGTCCGCAGTCTGCCGCAAGACCTGCACCCGGTCTTTTCCCATTGCCTGTGCCTGCCGGATGCCTATTTTGCGCAGGACCACCTGCACAGCATCGTGCAGGAAGGGTTGGAACAGCAGGAGGGATATGCCGCCGCCCAGGGGGCCTGCCTGCACCTGTTGCTCATCCATCTGCTCCGGCATCTGCATGCCGGGCATCCGGCAGACACGCTGTGTGCCCGCATCAAAGAATGGGTGCAAAAGGAGCCCGGCCTGCAAAACAAGGATATCGCCGCACGCATGAACTACCATCCCTATTATCTGGGCAAGATCTTTAAGGCGCAGGAAGGCATCTCCCTGCACCAATACATGATCGGGCAGCGGCTGGCGCGCGCGCACCAACGCATCACCACGACGAGCGCCCCGCTCTCCGAGATCGCGCAGGCATGCGGCTTCTCCTCTCTGTCCCATTTTTCGGACGCCTTCAAACGGCGATACGGTATCCCGCCGGGGCATCTGCGGCGTGGCGTCTGAGCCGGTTTGCCCTGTCCCAATCGTGAACGCGGTGTAAAAATCCCACGCATGCGGGGCTTTCCCCTTGACAGGGCGCCCTATTTGTGTTATATTTAAGGGAGCATTCTACGAGGGAGGTCATACATGAAGAAGTTGATACCCCGTTTGACGATCGTGTGCCTTTGCGCCATCGCCCTATCGCTGATGTTCATTGCCGCGATCCCCGGCCTTGTCATCAGTGCGCAGAAGAATACCGTATGGCTGATGGTCGTGTGCATCTCGGTGCTGGGCGTTGGCCTGCCTGCCATCCCCCTGCTGTGGGTCTATTTTGCCAAATTGTATTCTCTGCAGGCCATCACGGCCACGGTGGAGGACGACCGTATCTACGAGATCAATGTGATCGTGGCGCGCCTGCATCTGACGCGCAAGACTGTGATGCGCCGTCTGCGCCGGATCCTGCGCTGGCACATCTTGCGGGAATATTATATGGATGAGAAGTTCATCCGCCCCACCTACCATCTGGGGGCACAGAGCATCCTGCACTGCGACCACTGCGGTGCCAACTTTGACATGGCAGAGGGGGCAGACGTGTGCCCGCACTGCGGTGCCGCCCAGAAAAAATAAGGCATGCAAACCGTCCGGAGTCCCCTGTCACAGGCAGGCGGCCCCGGATGTTTTATACGTGCTTGCGCGGCAGGGGCGGGCGCAAAAGTGCCGCGCCTTCCCAGGATAGGGAGGGCGCGGCACCGGTTTATCACGATCACGGAGTCAGGCGATTGGGGCCACGGAAGAGGAACTGCGCCTCTTTGATCGACAGGCCAAGGAAGAGCATGGTCAGGCGGTCGATGCCCAGACCAAAGCCGCCGTGCGGCGGGCAACCATAGCGGAAGAAGCGGAGATAGAATTCCACGTCCTGCGCCAGGCCCTTTTCTTCTGCCTGCGCCTTCAGCTGTTCATACCGATGTTCACGCTGGGCGCCGGTCGTGATCTCCACGCCGCGCCAGATCAGGTCATACCCCTGCGGGACGCCGTTTTCATCCCGCATGTGGTAGAAGGCGCGCTCTTTGGCGTCATAGTCGGTCACGAAGAGGAATTCGTGGCCGTATTTCTCTTTGGCAAAGCGGGCGCACAGGCGCTCAGCATCGGTCGTCAGGTCGCCGTGCATGGAGTCCGGCACGCTGTACCCATATCGCTCTTCCAATTCCCGATACAGATCCTTGAGTTTGATCACCGGGAACGGCTTCTGCGGGACGATGACCTCATATTCCGGGCCGTACAGACGCACGATCTCTTCCCCGTGTGCGTCGCGCACCCGTTGCAGAGCATAGGTCAGCAGGTCTTCTTCCATCCGCATGACATCCTGTACCGAATCCACATAGGCAAACTCCAGATCGAAGCCGGAGAACTCAGTCGCATGCTTATTGGTATAGGATTTCTCCGCGCGGAAGACCGGGCCGGTCTCAAAAATACGTTCCAGCCCTGCGGCCATGGCCATCTGCTTATAGAACTGGGGGGACTGGGCCAGGTAAGCATGGGTATCAAAATACTTGACCTCAAAGACCTCCGAGCCGGATTCCGATGCGGCGCCGATCAACTTCGGCGTATGGATCTCCACAAAATTCCGCTCCAGCAAAAAATCCCGCATAGCGGCGACCAGGGTGGTCTGCACCTGTATCATCAACTGGTTCTCATCCCGGCGCAGATCGATCCAGCGGTAATCCATCCGCCCCTCGATCTCAGAATCCGGCTTGATGGGCAATGCCTCAGCCAGCGACTCGATACGCAGGGAGGTCGCCATCATCTCCCGGCCACCCATACGGACGGAGGGGTTCTCCTTTACCTCGCCTTCCACCGTCAAGATAGAATGCGGGGTGACATCCACGATCGCAGGGATCGTTGCCTTATCCACGGTGACCTGGATGCGGCCGGTAATATCTTTCAGGACCACGAAGGCCCCCCACTTCATCTGCCGGATGGTATCCACCATGCCACTGGCGCGGCAGGGTACACCGATGGGCAGGTCTTTTACATATGTTCTCTCCATCTGTCTTATATCCTTTCCTTACTTTACAGTATCCATACAAGATCGTTCTTACTTATTATAGGCCGAAAAAATGCCCCTGTCAAGCCCCGCGGGGCATTTTTATGCGCATTTTTGAGCCGCAGGCTCTATGGAAAGAGCGCTAAGACATCGTTTGCATCGAACCAATGATCAAAATTTTTATGTTGCTGTTGAATTTTACGAAGAATTGGTATATAATAAATACAGCAGGAAGGAAGAAGGAGGAATGTATGATGCCAAACATCAAGCCCGTATCAGATCTGCGCAACTATAACGAGGTGTTGCGCGATATCGCCGTTGGCGAACCCGTATTCCTCACGAAAAACGGACGCGGCAGGTACGCCATCGTTGATATGGAAGAATTTGAAAAGACACAGGCAACGCTTAAATTAATGAGCGAACTGGCCAAAGGCGAAACTTCTGCGAAAGAACAAGGATATCGGGATATCTCGGAGGTCGAAGCGCTTCTGGGGGTGACCGATGGCTAAGATCGATTTCACGCCCGATGCCCTTGCCGACATGAAGGAGATCAAAGCATATATCACCGACGAGTTGTGCAGTGAGAGAGCGGCGACCCATACGATTGAGAAGATCCTGCAGCGTATACGCCAACTCGCACTGCTCCCCGAGAGCGGTGCGCCGCTTTCCTCTATCATCAGCCTCGCGGTGCCCTACCGTTTCCTTGTCTGTGGCCACTATACCGCATTTTATAAGGTCGAGGGAAACGAGGTGCATATCATCCGCGTTCTCTACGGCAGACGGAACTTTATGCAGATGCTTTTCGGAAAGTCATACGACGAATAATACAAAGCGGGGTTGGCGCCATATCCGTATGGGCGCCAGCCCCGTCTTGTATTCTTCCCCCCCCATTGGGCACCGGATGCGATCAGGCAGGCGGTGCCCCGGCCGGCAGGCCTGCCCGCGCCTGCTCCATCACGCGGTCTAAGTAAGCGACCCATTTAACGCAGGCGCGCTGGTCCGGTTGCGGGTACATGTAATACAGCGTGTTGTTGTAATAAATATCAAACTCCTGCCCCACCGTCACTGGGAAGCCCCCTATGTCAACCGTTTTTCGACAGAAGGTGACATTCTTTCCAAATACAGTGCCTTTGAAGGTGAATGTGTCCGCATCCATGGTGATATCTGCCTCGCCGGCATACGGGTCCATATTGCCCCTTTCGTCCACGGCGCCGATGCGGGCGTGGGTGATGAGCGGCTGGGCAAGATCCAGTTGCGCGGCCTGCCAGTCATACCAGGTGGGCACGTCAGGCAAGGGGGCACCGGTGAAGCGATAATACGCATCCAGCGTGGCATCCAGCCCGCAATGGCTGCAACGCAAGTGATCCCCTTCCCCCGTCAGGCAGAATTCCTCGCCGCAGGCGGGACAGCGATACAGGATGCCATCCAGGCCCTCGGCCATCCCCTTCGCGTGGTAGGGTACCCCGGCCATCGCCGCAAGGTCATCGTGCGAAATGACCTCCTGCATCCGCGCCTGGATCGCTTCTTCTGTCATGGCGGACAAGTCCTTGCCGTCCAGCAGTTTTTCGACCGTCACGCGGATCTTGCCGCGCCGCGGCCGCTTGGCCCATTTGGGGAAGGTGCAGGAGGCGCCATTGGCCGTTACCACGTACACATCCACCCCCAGGCGCCGGGCCAGTGCCGCTGTCCCGTCCGCCACGGTGCCCGTGCGCCCATGGCAGGACAGGCGCCCCTCCGGGAACAGGACGACCACATTCCCCTCCCGCCGGGCACGCAGGATATTCATGATCGTGCCCACATCGGGGCAGAACATCTTTTTGGTCACCACGTGGGCGGCGCGCAACAGCGGGCGCAAGCGCGGCTTGGCCATGAAATGCTCACTGATCACAAAGGTGGGGCGGGTGGGATACAGCGCCATGCCGATCAGCCAATGATCCTTATTGGAGGTGTGGGGCGCGATGACCAGCGCCGGGCCGCTCACCCCCTGCCAGGCGGCGCGGTCGATCTCCAGCCCATACTTGCGTCGGTAGATGGGATACAGGAACCGGAACACCAGTCCGTACAGGAACCAGTTGGGCCGGCCGATCTTTTTATTTTTTTGCTTCTTCATCTATTCTCTCCCTCCGCGCCCCAGGCAGTGCGCATATCTCTTTCCTCTATTGTACAGGATTTTTCGCGCGATTACAAGTAGATACGGGAAATTTACTGCCACCAAAGGGCTGATAGATCCCCCTGAAATGACAAAAGCGGGGCGGTCCGGCCCTCTGAGAGCAGAGCGGGCAAAAAGCCGGGGCGCGTGCGCCCGGCCTTTTGCCTTATACGATCAATACTCTGCCTGCCCGAATGTGCGGGGATACGGCAATACATCCCGGATATTGGAGACACCGGTCAAGTACATGATGATCCGCTCAAAGCCCAGGCCGAAGCCGGCATGCTTTGTCCCGCCGTAGCGGCGCAGGTTGACATACCACCAATAATCTTCTTCTTTCAGGTGGCATTCTGCCATGCGCGCCTGCAATACATCCAGCCGTTCCTCACGCTGGGAACCGCCGATGATCTCACCCACGCCCGGCACCAGCATATCCATCGCGGCCACCGTTTTGCCATCATCGTTCAGACGCATGTAGAACGCCTTGATCTCTTTGGGATAATCGGTCACAAAGATGGGACAGCCGAAGACGTGCTCCGTCAGGTAGCGCTCATGCTCGGTCTGCAGGTCGCACCCCCAATACACCGGGTACTGGAACTGCTCGCCGCAGTCCTGCAGGATCTGCACCGCCTCGGTATACGTGACCTGCTTATACTGGCTGTCTGCCAATGTTTGCAGCCGCTCCAGCAAGGTAGTATCCACAAAACTGTTGAAGAAGGCCAATTCCTGCTGGCAGGTCTGCAACACGTGGTGCAAAATATGCTGGATCATATCCCAGGCCAGTTGCATATCATCCCCGAGGTCAGCAAAGGCGATCTCCGGCTCTATCATCCAGAATTCGGCCGCGTGCCGTGCCGTGGTCGACTTTTCCGCACGGAAGGTGGGGCCAAAGGTGTAGATGTTGCCAAAGGCCATGGCAAACGTCTCCCCTTCCAGCTGGCCGGAGACGGTCAGGTTGGTCGGCTTACCAAAGAAATCCTTGCTGTAATCGATGCTCCCGTCCGGATTGCGCGGCAGGTCGTTCGGATCCAGGGTCGAGACGCGGAACATCTCCCCCGCGCCCTCGGCATCCGATGCCGTCAGGAGCGGTGTGTGCACATAGACGAACCCCCGGCTGTGGAAGAACTCATGGATCGCAAAAGCCACCTCTGAGCGCACCCGGAACACCGCGGAAAAGAGGTTGGTGCGGGGGCGGAGATAGGCGATATCGCGCAAGAATTCCAGTGTATGCCGCTTCTTCTGCAACGGATAATCCGGGGTAGAGGTGCCCTCCACCTCCACGCCGCTTGCCTTTAACTCAAAGGGCTGTTTGGCCTCCGGCGTCAGGACCAGCGTGCCGCGCACCACCACGGCAGAGCCAACGTTCAAATGGCTGATCTCATCATAATTTTCCAGCACGTCGCGCTCCAGCACGACCTGGAGCCCTTTGAAGCAACTGCCATCGTTCAGATCAATAAAACCAAAGGCACGGCTGTCGCGAATGCTACGCGCCCAACCGCACACGGTGATCTCCTGCTCCGTCCAGGCAGAGGCCTCCTGATAGATGTCCCGTATCAAAACTCTTTTCATGGCGGTCCTCCCTACGTATCGGTATGGCGCATGCGGGAAAAAGATCTATCCCCGACGGCGCCCGTACACCTGTTTTCTCGTTATTATACCACACCCGGTGCGTGATTGCAACTGTTTTGCCCGATATTTGCCCGATATTTTCATTTTTGTGGCGGCATTGGCCCGGCACCGGTGCGATCACCGCAGAGCATGGCGTCATACAGATCCAGATATTCCTGATCTCTATCATGCCTGTCGAACTGCCGGGCACGCGCCGCGCAGGATGCGACGGAATACGGATGCGTTTCGCAGATGCGCAGGATCTCCGCCTCCAGCGCCGCCACGTCATCCACCGGCACCACACTGCCGCAGGTCGCATCATAGCACTCCGGCGAGCCGCCTGTCTGAAAAGTGACCCCCGGCGTCCCACAGGCCAGTGCCTCCAGATTTACCAGCCCCAGTACTTCCTCCCGCGTGGGATTGACGAACACGTCTGCCGCTGTATAGATCTCCGCCAATTCGATCTGGTCCTGCGTGCGGTGGATCGAAAGGATGTTGGCGGGCAATTGCCGATCCAGCGCGTCATTGGTGCCGACCATCACGATCTGATACCGTTCCTTGTCCAGGCGGCCGGCCAACGTGATAAACACATCCAGCCCCTTGCGCGCCCCCCAGTCAAAGGCCACGCCCAAAACGATGTGCCGCTCCCCGATCCCATACTTTTCACGGAAATCGCTCTCCCGCGGGGTAAAGATCGAGAGATCGATGCCATTGTGTATCATGCGGACGGGATATTCCTGCAAAAATGACCGCTTCACCAGCCCCGCCAGCCATGCCGAGGGGGTAACGAGCGTCATGTTCTCCACCCCGGTGAACCACTTTTTCTTGCGCCGGTACATGGGGCGTGCGTTATCCATCCAGGTCATGGGGTACGCCCGATATTGCGGGCAATGGTGGCACCCGGTCTGCCATTTATCACATTGGGCCATGGTAAAGTAGGGGCAGTGCCCGGTGAAGGCCCAGCAGTCATGCAATGTCCAGACGACCGGGATGTGATGCCGCTTGATATAGCGAAACAGGAGCGGCAGATGGAGATAGTACCCATGCAGGTTGTGCAAATGGATAAGGGAAGGCTGATATTTCTTCAGTGTGTGGATCAGGGACAGCGTGGAAAAGAAGGAGAGCCGCTCTGACAGGCCCAACCATTCCCCCAATGCGCGATGCGCCAGGTGGTCCACCCGAAAGCCGAAAAAGACGTGCCCCGCTATCTTCTGCTCCTTCTTCCACTTGCGCGAAAAGGTCAGGGCGGTGTCTCCCCTCTCCCGGGAAAGCGATGCGATCTGCAACATGATCTTCCCCGTGCTCCCGCGTGCGCACATATTGATCGCCGCGATCTTCATACCGTTTCCTCCCCTGGCATGGCCGCTATGCGGCCTTTTCTTATGTGTTTTGTACGCCCGTGGGGCGATCAGACATCCGCCGGCGCTCCTTTTGCGCCGTCCTGCGGCTGTTCGGTATAGCGCTGTGCCTGCGTAGTGAAGAGCGTATGGTAGCGCCCCTGCTGTGCCATCAGCGCGGCGTGGGTCCCCTTCTCGATGATCTGCCCATGTTCCAGAACCACGACCTGGTCGGCTGTGGTGGCGGAAGACAGGCGGTGCGAGACGAAGACGGTGATCTTATCCTTCCCCAGCCGCGCGAACTGCTGATATACCTCCTGCTCCGCCAAAGGATCCAGCGCGGCAGTCGGCTCATCCAGGATCAGGATGTCGGATACTTTATAAAAGGCACGGGATATCGAAAGTTTCTGCCACTGGCCGATCGACAGTTCAATGCCGTTTTCCTCAAAATAGCGCGTCAGGGGCGTGTCATACCCATCCGGCAAACGGCGGATAAAGTCGTCCGCCGCGCCATCCTGCGCCGCGGCCTGCACGGCCTCCTCCGACACCGGGCGATGCACGTCACCGAAGGTGATGTTCTCCCGCACGCTGACCGCATACTTGCCAAAATCCTGGAAGATGATGCCAAATAGGTCATACAGGGCGCGGACGTCATATTCGCGCAGGTCATGGCCGTCCAGATAGATCGCCCCTTCGGTCGGGTCATACAGCCGGGTCAACAATTTGATCAGGGTGGTCTTGCCGGCGCCATTCAGGCCGACCAGCACGGTGCTCTCCCCACTGCGCAGGGTGAGATCCACATGCTGCAACACGGGTGCCCCCCCACCGGGATATGCGAAACTGACATCCCGGAACTCCAGCGTATGCGCGGCCCCTGCCTTTGGCATGCGCGGCGGGATACAAGAGGGCAGGAGCTTGACCGGCGCCTGCATGAAGGTCATCATGTTATCGATAAACAGCGTCCCTTCATAGATCGTGGCCGTAGTGCTGACCAGCGTATTGACGCAGGACATGATGGAATTGAGGGCGCCGGTATACAGAGAATAATCCCCCAAGTCATACTGCCCGTGTACCACGCCCACCGCCACATAGGCGAACAGGGCAGCCTGTGCCACGACCGTCAGGAGCGAGATGCCGATATGCCAGAACCCTTCATGCAGGATCAGGCGGCGCAGCCCGTGGTAATACCGCTGGAACACGTTGTCATACTTGTCAAGGAGCGTGTCAGACAGGTCCAGCAGGCGCAATTCCTTGACCATGTCCTTATCGACCATCAGGTTGGAATAGTAATCCATCTGGCGCCGGTCCTTGGAGCGGTGGCGCATGTACTGGAAAGAGCGGCGGCGGTAGATATAATTGACCACAGCACCGGGGATCGCCATGAGGAAGATCAGGAGCGGTGCGACCCAGTGCAGGGTGGCAAGGATGGCCACGAAACTGACGACACTAATCAGCGCGGAGATGACATTGAAGGTCGCTGTCAGGATCGTGACCGGGCGCATGCCCGCCTCGCGATTCGCATTCTCCAGTTTCTCATAAAATTCCGGGTCATCAAAACTGGCGGGATCGACCGTCCGCGCCTTGCGCATGATCTTGACGCGGATGTGATTGGTCACGACCTCACCCGCGATGCGCGTGACCATGGTGTTGATGCGCCCCAGCACGCGATTGCAGAACTGATACCCAAAGAACAGGACAAGGAGCCACAGCACTGGGGAAAGATCTGCCGCCGCGCCATTCTGCGCCGCCAGATACGCCACCCCCAGGCGGTCCAGCAATTCTGCCGAGATGACCGCACCCGCGACCGGCAGGATGCCGTCCAGCAGGCACAGGAGCAACAGCCAGATCAACGTGCTGGGGCGTGCCTCCCGCACCAACGATAAAATATAGAACAACCGACTACAAAAACCGCCTATCAGACGCGCCAGATAAGACGGCACCTCCCGCAGGCGCCGCGGCTTGGGCATCGCCGGTGCTTTAGGCGGTAGTGGCGGGGGCATCCCTGGACCCATCATCGCACCTCCCTCTCCTGCATGCAAGAGCATACAAATATAATAATACTACTAGTATATATTAACACCCCGGCAAGCCCTTTGTCAAGAGACCGGCCCTTTTTTGACGAAATGTTT
>CAYXDB010000051.1:0-11448 GCA_964463735.1 uncultured Ruminococcus sp.
GTCTTTTCGCTGTATTCCATCGCATTTACCACTTTTTCTGAAAAAATTTACAAAAACTATTGCCAAAACGAAAAATATGTGCTATACTATAAAAGTACGGAGGCATAGCTCAGATGGTTAGAGTACTTGCTTGACATGCAAGGGGTCACTGGTTCGAGTCCAGTTGTCTCCACCAACGAACGGACAATAAGCCAGATGGCTTGTTGTCCGTTTTTCGTACCCGGTGCGCCGGGGCAGGTGTATCCTGCCCTTATTGTACCATATTTTCATCCCGTGTGCAAGGGATGGGGCGAGATTCTTTTCAAGGAGGGAACATGAAGAAACGGGCATCCTGGGTCAATTATGCGTTACTGCTGGTCACGGCGGCGATCTGGGGCTTTGCGTTTACGGCGCAAAAAGAGTCTAACGCGCATTATGGGCCCTTCACCATACAGTTCCTGCGTTCGCTTTTGGCGGCGGCTTTTCTCTTCCCGCTGGCGGCCGTGATGGACCGCGTGCGCGGGACGGGGCGGCGCCTCCTTTCCTTCCGCGGGGGCATCCGGCTGGACGTCACACGGCAGGAGTGGCTGGGCGGTGCCTTGTGCGGGCTGGCGCTCAGTGTGGCCTCGGTATTACAGCAATTTGGCATGGTCTATAACGGGAGCGCGGGGAAGACGGCCTTCATCACCTCTCTCTACGTGGCACTGGTGCCATTGCTCGGGCTGGCGTGGGGGAAGCGCACCTCCCGCGGCGTTTGGTGCGGGGTGGTCGGTTCGCTCATCGGGGCGGCCGTCCTGTCGCTGGACTTCTCCGGGCAGGAGGCACTCTCCTACGGGGACATGCTCGTGCTCCTGTGTGCGGTCGGCTTTGCCTGCCAGATCCTGCTGATCGACCGGTTCTCCCCCCGGACCGATGGGGTGCGGCTCTCCGCAGTGCAGTTTTTGTGCAGTGCGCTCGTCACACTGCCGTTTGCCCTGATGGAGGAACAGCCCCGGGCGGACTGGGCCGCCGGTCTGCCCGCCATCCTGTACCTGGGGCTACTTTCCAGCGGGGTGGCCTATACATTACAGATCTTAGTACAGCGGCATACGCATCCGGCGGCGGCCTCGGTCATCTTGTCGCTGGAGTCGGTCTTTGGCGTTTTTGGCGGTGCGCTGGCGTTCGGGGAGGTGCTTTCCCCCCGGGAATACATCGGTTGCGCCATCCTGTTCCTTTCCGTCCTGGCCACCGGGCTGAGCGATACGGCCCGGTCCGATGTGCCATCGGAGGGCGCCCCTGCTGTATCAGATGAGAAAAAAGAAAGTGAGGATCATGCGTGATGAAACGCTTCCTGTATCGGTTTGGCGACCTGTTGCTCGTGCTGTGCTGTATTCCCATGGCAGTACTGCCCATCCTTCTGCGCCTGCAATGGTTGCCGGATATCTCCCTGTGGAGTTGGATCTCCCTGCTCTGGGGATGGATGACCTTCTTTATACTGCTGGCTTCCCGCCGCGCGGCGGCGCAGATCTTGTCGGAGGCGTGCGTCAAACTGGATCAGGCCTGCGACCCGGAGGGATTTTTGCAGGATATGCACGTATTGCTCTCCAAGCTCTTTTTGACCACCCGTTCCCAGGTGCTCTACACCATGCAGCAGGTAGTGGGGCTGGATGCGGCCGGCCGCAATGAAGAGGCGCTCCAGGTCATGGAGGCACTGCAACACAAGCCCTGCCGCCTGACCCCCTATGAGCAGATCATGATGGCGATCTATGAGGCGACCCTGTGCCTCCACGCCACCCCGGAGCGCGCCATGGCAGAGTTCCAGCCGCGGCTGGAGGCGGTACGCCGCCTGATCGAGACACAGCCCCTGCCACCCCAGGCGGTCAGCGCCCTGCGCGGGCAGGTGGACATGTTGCAGGATGGGTATGAGGCGCTCTACGGCTCTCTTTCTGATGCGGATGGCCTGCGTGAGCGCCTGACGGGGCGCATCCGCCGCTATCGGACGGAGCCACGCGCCCGGCGCGTGCTGGTCAGCCAGTGTATGCAACTGGGGCGCCTGTATGAGCGCCTGGGTATGCGCGGGCCGGCATGCGGCATGTACCGCTACGTGGCCGAGATGGGGAACGGCCTGGGGATCGTGCAACAGGCAAAAGAACGGCAGGCGGCCCTCCTGCGCACCGCACCGGCTGAGCCGGAGGGGCGACAGAACAGTGCAAGTTGTTCATAATTTTCTTTGCGTCCCCTGTTGACAAATGTGCCCGCATCATGTATAATGAAATTGCTTACCAAAGCAGTATAAAAAAGGAGTGTATGATCTATGAAACGTGTAATGTCCCTAGTCCTGTGCTGCCTGCTGCTGGCTACGATGATGCTGACTTCCTGCTCCTCTAAGTATTCTGCGATCCAGAAGGCTTTTGAGGATAAGGGGTATGAGGAAAACACCGAGTTGGATACGATCACAAAGGGTATCAAGGAAGAGATCGAGAAAGACGACCTGGCTGTGGAACTGCATCTGCTGACCAACAAGACGGCTACCATCCCGCATTCTGTGCTGATCGTAGAGTTCAAGACCACGGAAGATATGGTCAAATTGTATCAGGATAGTGAGACCGTGAAGGGTCTGGTCAAGGACATCGCCAGCAACGAGGATGTACAGAAGACGTACGAATTGCTGGAAGAGGCCGGTTATGCTAAGGGCAATTGCCTCTGCATCCCGCTGAGCATCGTGTACGCTAATGAGATCACGAATATCGTGAAGTCGGTCAACTGATCTTCGCGAGGACCCAAAAACAGCCCCGGGCACGCCCGGGGCTGTTTTTCTATGCAAAGCGCCATCAGGTCTGCGGGCAGAGCAGGTGCACCTGCCGTGCGATGGCCGCGGGCAGGTCGGAGGGGAGCACGCCATATTCGGAGAAGGCACGCGCCAGCTCCTCCCCGGCACGCCCGTGCAGGCAGGCGGCCACGAAGGCGGCCGACGCCGGCAGGATGCCCATGGCCAGCAGACCGCACAGGCAACCGGCCAGCACATCACCGCTCCCGCCTTTGGCCAGCGCCGGGGAACCGGCAGGCACCACGGCACTTTGCCCGTCCTCGTTGGCTACGACGGTGCCAGCCCCCTTCAGCACCAGCGTCAGGTGGTGGCGGCGGGCAAAGGCGGAGGCCACTTCCTCCCGCCCCGCCTGGATCTCACTGACCGAAAGGCCGGACAGGCGGGAAAACTCCATGGGGTGTGGCGTCAGGATGATCGGGCGCGCGGCGCGGTCTAGCGCCACCAGGGACGCCTCCCGCGCACAGGAGAGCAGGTTCAGCGCATCGGCATCCATGACCAGCGGATCCCCTTGCGTGGCGATCACCCGGTACAGGACGGCGCGGGCGCGGGCCGTCCCCTGCGGTGTGCCGTCCCCGTGCCCCAGGCCGCAACCGACCAGCGCCGCACCGGGGCGCTCTCCCTGCCCGCCAAGGAACGCCTCGTATGCCTCCGGCTCTTCGATAAAGGCGGGCATGGGGCGCAGGGTGATGTCCGGCAGGCGGCATACCGCCGCCGCGCACACAAAGGCCGGTGCGGCCAGCGTCGTCAGCCCCGCCCCGACGCGGGCACAGGCCTCGGCCGCCAGTAGCGCCGCCCCGGGATAGCGGGCGGAGCCACAGCATAGCCGGGCAGAACCATAGTCGCCTTTGTGGCTGTCATTTTTGCGGGGTGGGAACGCCGCACGTACCAGCGCCGTGGCGCCTTCCTCCCCCGGGCGGGGAGGGAACTGTTGCAGGGAAGATCGCATGATGCATCTGCCTTCTTTCATGATTTCTTTTTGTTAGTTGTATTGTAGCACAAAGTTACAAGGATTTCAATAGAACATCCACTTTTTTGTGCAAACTATCTTTACATTTTGGAAATAATGTGGTATACTATGCGTAGATACCAGCAGTTTTACTGACAAGGAGGGTATATCATGTCTGAACATTTGATCGTGACGGTCGCGCGGCAATACGGGAGCGGTGGGCGCGAGATCGGGGAGAAGGTCGCCGCCCTGCTGGGGTGCAAGACCTATGGGCGGGAGCTCATCTCCATGGCGGCCAAGGCCGGCAATATGAGTGAGGCGGCGCTGGGGCGCGTAGACGAGATCGCCGCGGGCAGTCTGCTCTATACCCTGGCGATGGGGTCTACGGCTTTTGGCCTACGCGGGGGGGCTCTGGGACAGAACCAGATGCCGATCAACGATCGGCTGTTCTATCTGCAGTCCGACCTGATCCGGCAGATCAGCGCGCAGGAGGACGCCGTCTTTATCGGCCGCTGTGCCGATTACGTGCTGCGGGAAGCGCCACGCGTGTTGCGCGTGTTCGTCTATGCGGATGAGGAATGCCGCATCGCCCGTATCATGCAGCGCAACGAACTGCCGCGCAACAAGGCGCTGGACCTGATGAACAAGATCGACCATCGCCGCTCTACGTATTATAATTTCTATACCGGCCAGAAATGGGGGCGGTATGAGAACTATTCGCTGGCGGTCAATTCCTCGGTGCTGGGGCTGGACGACACGGCAAAAATGATCGCCGATTTTGCCCTGAGCATGCAATATCGCCAGGAGCAGGCGGGCGGCCATGCGCCTGCCTGAAGGAAGGTGATATCCCCCGCGCGGGAGCGCACAGCGGACCCGTGTGGGGGATAAGGGCCTTTTGCCTGCCGGTGCGGGAACTCCCTTTGCGAAAAAAACGCAAAAAAATCGCAAAAGGGGGTTGACAGGCGATGAAAAATGTGGTATGCTATGGCAAACCGATGAAGCAGAGAAAAAGCGGGAACGCCGTTTTTCAGCGAGCGGGGGATGGTGTAAGCCCCGTATCCGGTACCTGTGTAATATGGGCTGTGGAGGTCGGCGTTAAATGCGCCGCGGGTGGCTTCCGAAACAGGGCCGGGAATATACAGGTATTCCGAGAGGGTCGCCCCTGCGGCGGCTGAACAAGGTGGCACCGCGACATATCGTCGCCCTTGGCAACAAGGGCGGCTTTTTGTTTTCTCCGCCCTGTGCAGTACGCGAAAATGCATCAAACAAGGAGAAGAACGTATGAAAAGATCATTGGCACTGTTGCTCTGCTGTACCTGCCTGCTGGCCCCGTTTTTGGGAATGTATGGCTGCTCTGGGGATAAGCCCGTGGTGGGCATCATCCAGTTCGGCCCGCACGCCTCCCTGAACAATTGCTACACAGGGATCTGTGCGGCACTGGAGGCGGCCGGCGTGACAGAGGCGACCTATGAGATCGCCTATTGTAACAGCAACTTCACCGCTGAGACGGCCTATTCCCAGGCCAATATGCTGGTCAACCGTGGGGCGCGCGTCATCATCGCCATTGCTACCCCCGCGGCTATCCAGGCCGCGGTCGCGGCCGAGGCGGCCGGCGTCCCGGTGGTCTATTGCGCGGTCACAGACGCCACCACCGTGGCCAATTTCACCAATCTGACGGGCACGTCAGACGTGCCGGATTTCTCCGCCCAGCTGGCGCTCATCTCCGCTTTCTACGGTGG
Organism: uncultured Ruminococcus sp.; assembly: GCA_964463735.1. Classification (GTDB taxonomy): domain Bacteria; phylum Bacillota; class Clostridia; order Oscillospirales; family CAG-272; genus UBA1740. The sequence goes on from CAYXDB010000051.1 coordinate 5,471, forward strand.
CCGCACCGATCTGAAGATCGGAACGCTCTGCTCGACGGAAGAACCCAGTGACCCCGCACAGCTGGCTGCCCTGCGGGCGGCGGCGCAGCGCTATCCGGGGATGCAGATCATCGATCAGACGGTCGCGGATATCACCACGATCGATACGGCGCTGGACAGCCTCATCACAGGGAAAGAAGTGGATTGTTTAGTCAATCTGCTGGACAATACGATCGTGGGAAAGCTCTCCAACATCCTGACCCATGCCGAGGCGGCCGGTATCCCCGTCTTCGGCTCGGAGATCGAGCAGGTGCGGGCCGGGTGCCTTGCCTCCGCCTCCATCGACTATGTGACGGTGGGGCGCCTGTGCGGTGAACAGGCCGCCGCGATCCTGCAGGGGACGCCGCTTGCCGATGTGGCGCCGCGCACGATGGAGAATGAGACGTTCCTCTGCTACAATCCCGCCGTGCTGGAGCGTTTCCCCGCCTTGACGTTGCCGTCCCTGCCGGGGCTGGAAGCCGTGGCGACTGCCGCCTGACCAAAAGGAGGTTCCTATGCTGTTCTGGAATACGACCCTGTCCGGCCTGCAACTGGGGCTGTGTTATGCCGTCGTGGCGCTGGGCATGTATATCGCCTATTCGATCCTGGATTTCCCGGATCTGACGACCGATGGCAGTTTCCCCTTGGGGGGCGTGGTGGCGACGGCCCTGCTGTATCGGCTGGGCTTCCCCGCCTGGCTCACCCTCCCCGCTTCCTTCCTCGCTGGTGCTGTCTGCGGTACCCTGACCGGTGTGTTGCACGTGCGTTTCCGCATCAGCCCGTTGCTCTCCGGTATCATCGTGATGACGGCATTGCTCTCCGGCACGCTGGTGCTGACCACCTGCCTGACGGGGACGGGCTATTCTGTCACCATCTTCTCCTTTAAGGCAAATGGCATCTGCGGCCTCTTTGATCCGGCGGGGGCGCGGTTGCCGGTCTATGCCATCCTCCTGCTGCTATGTGGCATCGTGCTCCTGTTCAAATACCTGCTGGATCTCTTTTTGCGCACGCGCTGTGGCTTTTTGCTACGGGCGGCAGGGGACAATGCCCAGTTGGTCACCTCCCTCGGGCGGGACGTGGGGCGCTACAAGATCCTGGGGCTGGCCCTGGCCAACGGCCTTTCTGCCCTGGGCGGGTGCCTGTATGCGCATTTGAATACGCAGTATGATAATACCTCCGGCTCCGGCAAGGTCGTGCTGGCGCTGGCCTCTGTCATCATCGGAACGGCGCTTTTCTCCCGCGTGCGGTTCCTGCGCCCCACCACGGCGGTGGTGCTGGGAGCACTGCTCTACGCCCTGTGCCTGAATTATCTGACGCTGATAGATCCGAACGGCCTGTATCTGAAATTGATGAATGCCGCGGCCTTCGCCGCTATTTTGATCCTGTATGACCGGCTGGGCAAAAAGAAGGCCCCGGAGGGGAGGCGCACGGTATGATCGCCCTGGAACATATTCGTAAGACATTTGCCACCGGCACCGTCAATGAAACGACGCTGTTCTCCGATTTCTCCTTTTCTGTTGCCCCGGGGGAGTTCCTTTCCATCGTGGGCTCGAACGGGAGCGGCAAGACCACCCTGCTCAATCTGATCGCGGGGGCGGTGCCATCAGATGCGGGGCGCATCCTGTTGCGCGGGGAAGATATCACCGCGTGGCCGGAGCATCGGCGTGCCACCTGCATGGGGCGCGTCTTTCAGGACCCCAGCCGCGGGGTGGCCGGCAGTATGACCATTGCAGAGAATTTGGCCATGGCCGATGCCAAGGGCCGCCCGAGTGGCCTGCACCGCGGGCTGGATCGCCGGCGCCTGGCATATTACCGGGAGCGGCTGGCCGCACTCGGCCTGGGGCTGGAGGACAAACTGCACACCCCCGTGGCCGCGCTCTCCGGCGGCCAGCGGCAGGCGCTGTCGCTTCTGATGGCCACATTGGTGCCGCCGGATCTTTTGATCTTAGATGAGCACACTGCGGCCTTAGACCCCCGCACGGCCGACCAGTTGATGGAACTGACCGACCGCATCGTGAAGGAACAGGGGCTGACCGCCCTGATGGTCACGCACAATCTGCGCTATGCGGTAGAATACGGCACGCGCTTGGTCATGATGCATGCCGGGCAGATCGTGCTGGATCGGCAGGGGGAAGAAAAGCAGAAAACGACCGTACCGGATGTGCTGGACCTGTTCAATCAGATCAGCATCGAGTGCGGCAACTGATCTTTTTTGCCAAAAGGGGCGCCTCCCTCTTGCCAAAGCGCGACAGATGTGCTACAATGACCATAGCGGCACCTAGCCGCATATGTGATAGACGTGATAGGAGGAGAGATCATGCTGTGGTTCAAAAGACCGGCGCCCACCCCGCAGACGGCCGACCCGGAGGATCCGTTGACCGAAGAGGAGGCACTGCCGCAGACCCAGACAACAGAGGAAGAAGAAATGCTCACGCTGGAGGACGGGCGCGTTTTCCCGCGGGCGTTCGTACAGGAGATCCGGGGGTATGCCGCCGATGAACTGAAACTGATCCTGGAGGAACAGCAGGCGCTGTATACGCCAGAGGAGTTTGCCTATATCCGCGAGGTCTTCCACGAGCGGCTGGGGGACATCACCTGAGGCTTTTGGCACAAGACGTTTCTTCCCTGTGATACGATAAGCACACCGGCGCCCCTTGCTGCAAGGGGCGCCGGTGCGCTTTTGTGTACGGTAGGGGATCCATGCCTATTTCAGGTAGTGGATAGCGGGGTATACCTGCGCGATGGGCGCATGTTCCCCGGCGTTGGAAAGGAGGATATAGAGGGCATCCCCGGGGCACAGATCTAAGGGGAGGGCACGCAGGGCGGCGTTGATCTCCTGCTGGGCGGCCGCACAGCCTTCCCGCGGGACGAGGCGCGTCTCCTCCTCCTGCGGGTATATCCGGCGCCCAGCGTGATACAGCGCGATGCGCAGGTCTGCCTGGCTGGGGTACAGCACCGGGAACTGTACAAAGACGCGCCCGGCGCGGGGGGCGATATAGCGGATGGCCGTATCTTCTGCCTGGTTGGTATACGGGGAGGAGGCTACGGCATAGCCCGCCGCGGTAAAGAACCCGCCGTGCCAGTGGGGCGTCCACTTTTCCTCCCCGGCGGTGTGGAGCCAGCTGTCGCTATCTACATCCTCCAATAGGGAGAAAGCGGTGAAGCAGCCGCTTGCATAGGTGTAGTAACCCAGGGAGAAGGGGGAGGGGCGGGAGGCCTCCTGCTCAGGGTATTCCACGCGCGGGGGGTTGAAGTCGCCACCGTATTCATGGACACAGTGGGGCAGGGAAGCGGAAAACATATCGGCGTACGATAGGTGCAAAGTGTAGGTATCCAGCACGATGTCACCTAAAATGATATCAAAGGTGACACTGCCGTGTGCCGCGTCCGGCTCCTCGGTCAACCGGTACCCGTGGAAATGGAAGCCGGGGGTGCGGGCGACCAGACGGGCACCGGCGGCGGCACGGTATAGCGGCGTGATGCGCGGGATGATATACCCCGTGCGGGTGGCGGCGCTCATGGTCACACTGCCCCCCTGCGGGATGACGGTGTAGCCGTCCTCCTGCAACAGATGCACGGTGGCGGGGGCATCCCCGGCGGCATGCCGCAGGGGGTAGGCATCCTCCGGGAAGCGCAGATTGTGGATATAGAGGCTGTTGCGCGCGGCATCGATGCCCATTTCGTTGTGCCCCTGCATCCAGTAATGGATGCCCGGTTTGACCTCATAGCGCGTGGTGGGCATCGGGTACCCGAACTGCGCAGAGAACGCTTCTTTCGTGCCATAGCGCGCAAGGAACGATGCTTCCACTGCCCGGTCGGAGCCGACCCATTCTTCCGTGACGGCCGAAACGACAAAACAATTGGAAAACAGTCCTTCTTTTGCATCGTGCATGGCATATTGCGCCAGGCGCGGGCCGGTCATCAGTAGCTCAGCCTCCGAATTCCCGCCGCAGTCGCGGCAGGAGCGCACGGTCATGATGCCGCAGTATTCCAGATACTGTTCCCGCCCCGCGTGGCGATATACCACATCCTCCTGGATGGCGCGGTGCAACAGGGCGAATTTCTCGGTATAATAGTCCTCGCTTGCGGCACTGTCGCTCTCCCCCTGGAACCAGTAATAGGCCATGCGGCTGAGGGTGAAGTGCCCGGCATCCACCTCCCGATACAGCGTTTGCAGGGCCAGACGGAATACCGCCACTGCCTGCTCATAATCATTGTAGAGCAGTTCTGGCCCGCCCATCCGCTGGGGGATGAAATTGTTGATCGGGTGCCCGCCGTGGGAAGCGTTGACGACCCAGACGCGCTCGCCCGTCTGGGCGACCCATTCGTGCGCCAGCCCGGCCGACCATCCGGCCTGCTGTGTCGTGCCGCCATGCACCCCAAAACAATCGGACCGGACACCGGCATAAGAGTCGGCATAACGCGTATCGTCACCCCATTTCAGCGTGGAGGTGACATATTCTTCCGGGCTGTGTGCCTGCACGGTGTTGCCCAGGCGCGGATTGTATAGTTCCTGCGCCCCGGTGATGTCTAGGGCCTGACCGGTCAGGGTGTAGTAGGCCATGGTGTCCTGCGTGCGGATGTACCCGCTGTAATCCTCGCCCTCTACCCCGGCATGGTCGCCGGAGGCGTTAGATTGCCCGGTGACAAACAACAGGCTGATGGGGGAGGGGTCGACCTGCACGGTGCGCGTGGTGCCGTCTGCCAGGTGCACCGTGGCGCGGCCGCACCCGGTCGCATAGACGCCCGCGCCGCGGACCTCCAGCACGGCCGCATCCGGTTCCTCCGGGTGCCCGGTTACGTGGCTGGTCACCGCCTGGTCGCGGATGGAGGCCACCCCGCGGGGGAACGTGTGGCTGTCCTGATAGCGGATATGCAGGACCCCGTCTGGGTCGGTATAAGGCCAGGTGCGCGACGCGCACGCGGCAAAAGTAGTTGCCATATCCTGTCTCTCTTTCTGTTTTTCGCCCGCGTAAGCGCGTGGCGGAACTGTCTTCATTATAGCGCGTTTTCCCGGGAAATACAAGATGCGAGATAGACAAAAATTCCCAGGGCGCTTTGTGCAACATGCGCAAAGCGCCCTGGGAATTCAGACGTCTCCCTTCAGGTAGATCAGGAGGACGGTGATATCGGCGGGGTTGACCCCGCTGATGCGGGCGGCCTGCCCCACGCTGAGGGGGCGGATGGCGGCCAGTTTTTCCTGCGCCTCGCGCCGCAGGCCCTGGATCGCCGTATAGTCCAGGGTAGGGGGAAGGCGCTTTTCTTCCAGCTTGGCCTGCTTTTCCACCTCGGCCTTTTCACGCCGGATATATCCCTCGTATTTGACCTGTACCTCTACGGTCACGGCCGCCGCACGGGAGAGCGCCGGGCGGCCGGGGTCCAGCGGGGCCAGCGCCGCATAGCTTACCTCCGGGCGGCGCAGAAGATCGGCAAGGGAGGCGCCGCTCTGCAGGGGGGAGGAATCGTGCGATATGAGAAAGGCATTGACCTCCGGGGTCGGCCCCACGGTCGTTTTCTCCAGCCGCGCCACTTCCTGCGCAATGGCGTCCCGCTTGTTGCAGAAGGCGGCATAGCGCGCATCGGAGAGCAGACCGACCCGGTGCCCGATCTCCGAGAGGCGCAGGTCGGCATTGTCCTGCCGCAGGAGCAACCGATATTCGGAGCGCGAGGTCATGATGCGATACGGTTCCTGCGTCCCCTTGGTCACCAGATCGTCGATCATCGTACCGATATAGGAGGAGGCACGCGGCAGGATCATGGGGGGCTCCCCACGCAGGGAAAGAGACGCGTTGATCCCGGCGACCAGGCCCTGTGCGGCGGCCTCTTCATAGCCCGATGTACCGTTGAATTGCCCCGCCCCGTATAGCCCGGCGATCTGCTTGCATTCCAGGGTGGGGTAGAGCGCCAGCGGGTCGATGCAGTCATATTCGATGGCGTAGGCATAGCGCATGATCTCTGCA
>CAYXDB010000052.1:0-11437 GCA_964463735.1 uncultured Ruminococcus sp.
CCCCATCTCTTCGCTGTCGCGGCGGGCAAGATAATCGTTCACGGTCACGATGTGTACCCCGCGGCCGGTCAGCGCGTTCAGGTAGGCCGGCATGGTCTCGACCAGTGTCTTGCCTTCCCCCGTTTTCATTTCGGCGATCCGCCCCTGATGCAACAGGATGCCGCCCAGCAACTGCACGTGAAAAGGGCGCTTGCCGAGAATGCGGCGGTCCGCCTCCCGCACGGCGGCAAAGACCTCCGGCAGGAGGGCATCCAGCGTCTCTCCCTGCGCGAGGCGGGCGCGGAAGCGGGTCGTACTCTCCCGCAGCGCGGCATCTGGCATGGAGATATAGGTCTCCTCCCATGCCTCGATGCGTGCGGCGATCGGCTCTATCTTCTTGATCTGTCTCTGGCTGTAAGTTCCGAAGACCTTTTGTATCAGTCCCATATTCGTCTGTGCATGCTCCCGGCCCTGCCGGAGATGCGCCCCCCATAGTATCGAATTTCGTGTGGGCATGCCACACCATTTTTATTATACAGGAAAAAGAGGCAAAAAAGTGTAATAATATGTAAACTTTTCTTTCCTGCCCGGTGGCGCCCTCTTGACAGGCACCGCCTAGCGGGGTATAATCAAGTATGTTGCCCGCCCGGTGCCATAGGCCGGTGGGCGGGAGGGAGAAACTGTATGAAGGATATACACATCGTGCTCTACCAGCCGGAGATCCCGCAGAACACCGGCAATATCGCCCGCACCTGCGCGGCCACCGGCGCCGCCCTGCACCTGATCCGTCCGCTGGGCTTTACCGTGGATGACCGGAAATTGAAACGCGCCGGGCTGGATTATTGGGATAAGTTGAACATCACGTACTACGACAGCGCGGCGGATTTCTTCCGCCTCCATGCGCAGGATCCCCTCTGGTATTTCAGTACCAAGGCCCCCCGTGCCTATACCGAGGTGCAGTACCCGGATACGGTCTATCTGATGTTTGGGCCGGAGACCCGCGGCCTGCCGGAAGAACTGCTCTCCGCTCAGCGGGAGCGGGCCCTGCGCATCCCCATGCGGGACCATCTGCGCAGTCTCAACCTCTCCAATTCTGTCGCGATCGCGGTCTACGAGGTCCTGCGGCAAGACGCATTCAGCGGTCTATGCGAGGCCGGCACCCCCACGACCTTTTCCTGGTAACGCAGAAAGCACAACAGGCATTTTTCCTGTTGTGCATATTTTTTTGCCCCGCGGTATATGCTAGAGAAAGAGACAGAGAGGGGGCATGAATATGTGGGACAGCCTGCGCCCGGTGCTGTTGGGGGGAGACCTGAACAGCTATGGCATGGCGCGCGCCTTTTATGCGCGGTATCACGTGCGCTCCTTAGTGCTGGGGCGCATGGCTCTGGGGGCCACCGCGCACGCCCGTTGTCTGGAGCATCGCACCGTCCCCGGGCTATCCGACCCGCGCCTTTGCGTGGAGGTGTTGCGGGACCTGGCCGCACGCACCTCGGGGGCTACGCGCATCCTTCTGCCCGGCACGGATGAATATGCGCATACGCTCATAGAACAGCAGGGGCAACTGGCGGGGGAATATTTGTTGCCGGTGCCGGGGGAGGATCAGTTGCCGCTGTTCGATAAGGCGGCCCTCTATCGCTGGGGCGCATGGCTCTGGGGGCCACCGCGCACGCCCGTTGTCTGGAGCATCGCACCGTCCCCGGGCTATCCGACCCGCGCCTTTGCGTGGAGGTGTTGCGGGACCTGGCCGCACGCACCTCGGGGGCTACGCGCATCCTTCTGCCCGGCACGGATGAATATGCGCATACGCTCATAGAACAGCAGGGGCAACTGGCGGGGGAATATTTGTTGCCGGTGCCGGGGGAGGATCAGTTGCCGCTGTTCGATAAGGCGGCCCTCTATCGCTGGATGGAGGAATGCGGCATACGCTACCCGGAGACGATCGTGTTGCAAAAGGAGCCGGACGGGCGCGCGGTGGAGCGCCTGGGGCACGCATGGGGGTACCCGTATGTCGTCAAACCGTCTTCCAGCCGCACGTATTGGCAGCATCCGTTCCCTGAGATGGAAAAGGTCTACCTGGTAGGGAATCGGAAGGAGGCGGAGCGGGTACTCCATGCCATCTTCGCCTCCGGCTATCCGGATGCCGTCCTGGCACAGCGCTACATCCCGGGTGGGGACGCGAGCGGCTATGTGCTGACGCTGTATTTTGACCGTGAGAGCCGCGTGACGGCGCGTGCCTGCGGGCACGTTCTGCTGGAGGAACGTACGCCGTGCGGGAAGGGGAACTATGCCGCTCTGGTGACCGCCCCGCTCCCCGCCGTGACCGAGCAGATCACAGCGGCGCTCTCTGCCCGGCATTATCGGGGGTTTGCCAATCTGGATCTGCGGCGTGACCCCCGTACCGGGTGGTTCTATGTGCTGGAGATGAATCTGCGCCCCGGACGTAGCAATCATTTTCTGCTGGCGGGCGGTGTGGATCCCGCACGCCTGCTGGTAGAGGACCTGGTGTTACAGGAGCACAGGCCCTGCCGCGATCTGACGCGGGAAGTGCTGTGGCGCACGGTGCCATACCGCGTCCTGCGCCGGGAATTGCGCGCGCCGCGCCTGCGTGCGCAGGCAGATGCCCTGCATCGCCGCCGCGCCGAGGCATGCCCCTGGTATGGGAAGGATCTGCTCCTGTCGCCACGCCGTGCCCTGTATGTCGCGGCACATATGCAACGGGAGGGCAGAAGATTCCGCCGCCATGTAGCATGGGGAGAGGGCGTATAACAGTGAACCCGTGTGTCGCGAAACAGAAGAATGGTAGGGAGGAATGGCGATGCGATTGGGCGTTTTAGGGGGATGCGGCCCGGCGGCGGGAGTGTGGTTCTGCCAGCGTGTGACAGATCTGACGGATGCCACCTGTGACGAAGAACATGTGGATATGCTGTTGTACAGCCGCGCATCCATCCCGGACCGCAGTGCCTATCTGCTGGGGCAGAGCACGCAGGATCCCTATCCCGCCCTGCGGGAAGGGGTGCGCACTCTGGTGGCGGGCGGGGCAGACCTGCTGGCCATCATCTGCCACACGGCCCACGCCTGGTTACCTGCCCTGCGGGCCGAGGTGCCGGTGCCGCTATTGGATATGCCGGCGCTGGCCTGCCGCTATGCGCGGTCGCAGGGCTATACACAGGTCGGGATACTGGGGACACTTGGCACGCGCGCGGGGCGCCTGTACGACGCACCCGCCTGGCAAAACGGGCTGTCCGTCTATTACCCCTCCCATCGTATGCAAGAGCAGGTGCACCAGGCGATCTATATGGTCAAGGCGGGGCGGCCGGATGCGGCGCTCCCCGCCTTGCGGGATGCCGCCGCCGATATGGCGGCCGTGGGGTGCCAGGCGGTGTTCCTTGCCTGTACGGAACTGTCCTTTGCCATCTCCCCCGCAGGGCGCCGCGGGCAAGGGGCGGGGGTGCCCTTGCCCCTGCCGTTTTTGGACCCGCTGGAGATCTTAGCCCGCCGCGCCATCTTTCAGTGCGGCAAAAAAGTAAAGGAGGCGCATGCCTGTGCAGCTCTGTTCACTGCTCTCCGCTCTGCCGAGCGCCCGCTTGCCACAGCAGGGGCTGGAAGATGAGATCCACGCCCTCTGCACCGATTCCCGCAAGGCGGGGCGCGGCATGCTGTTCGTGTGTCTGCGGGGGGCGGAGGAAGATGGCCATGCCTATGCCCCCGCGGCATTTGCCCATGGATGCCGCGCCTTCGTGTGCGAATATCCGCTATCGCTGCCGGAGGGGGCGGCGGTGTGCTATGTGCCGGACAGCACCGCGGCGCTGGCCTCTCTTGCTTCTGCCTTTTATGGATGGCCGGAGCGTGACATGGTGCTGATCGGCATCACAGGCACCAAAGGGAAAACGACCACGGCCCTGATGATCCGGCATCTGTTACAGCGGCATGGCATCGCTACCGGATACATCGGCTCTAATGGTATACAGTATGCCGCCGTGCAGGAGGATAGCCGCAATACCACCCCGGATGCCCTCACCCTGCGCCGCCATCTGGCCGCCATGCGGGGGCAGGGGGTGCGCACGGTCGTCATGGAGGTCTCCTCCCAGGCGCTGGCGACCGGGCGGGTGATCGGACTGCAGTTCCCTTTGGCGGTCTATACCAACCTGGCCCCGGATCACATCGGCGCGGGGGAACATCCGGATCTGGCACATTACCGCACGACCAAGGCGCGTCTTTTCTCCGATCACGGCTGTCATACTATGGTCGTAAACAGCGATGATCCCCATGCTTCTTTTATGATCGCCGGGAGCAGTGCGTCCCGCATCCTGACCGCCTCTTTGCAGGGAGACGCCACCCTCACCGCCAGCCACCTGCGCGCCGTGCCCATGGCCACGGCCTATGCCACCTCCTGCCTGCTGTGGGAGGAGGATAGCAAGGACGCGCCCGTGCCGCTGACGCTCCCGTTGCCCGGGGAATGCAATGTGCAAAACGCCCTGTTGGCGCTTCTTACGGCGCAGGCCTATATGCAGGCATATGCGCCGGGGCAGGATGCCCGCCTGCGCTCCCTTTCCCTCGCGCTGGAGGAAGTGCAGGTCCCCGGCCGCTTTGAACGGGTCCTGTTGCCGGGGACCGAGGCGGATTTCGTGATCGATTATGCGCACAACGGATATAGCCTCCGCGCCGCGATCCGCGCGTTGCGTGCCTATGCGCCCGCGCGGCTGGTGTGCCTGTTCGGCTCCGTCGGTGGGCGTACCTATTCTCGCCGCACCGAATTGGCGCAGGCGGCCTGCGCAGCCGATTTCTGCATCGTCACGACCGATGACCCGGATACCGAGCGCCCGTGGGATACGATGCGGGAACTGTGCCGCGTGCTGGAGGAGAACGGCCGCCCCTACGTGGCCATCCCCGATCGCGCAGAGGCGATCGCCTATGCCGTCCGCCATGTACAGCCCGGGGATCTGGTCCTGCTGGCCGGCAAGGGGCATGAGAAGTATCAACGGATCGGCGGCCAGCGCGTGGCATTTTCCGAGCGTGCCCTTCTCCAGCAGTACGCCGCCACCCGCGTCTAGCGATGCAACAAAATACGAACGGGCTGTCGCATGTGCGACAGCCCGTTCGTTGTCAGATCCTTATAGGCGCTGGTAGAGCAGCAGGACGAAGGAAAGGGGCGTATCCAGGGGGGCGTGTGTTCCGAGATTCGCTTTTTTCGCTTCTTCCGTACGGTAGAAATAGGGCGTCATGGTAAGGAGCGCCTCCAGCTCCTCCGCCGTCTGAATGGTCACAGGATAGGAGATCTCCTGCCGGGAGAGCAGGGAAAAACCGGGGATGGCCGTGTCCTGCTCTTCATTTTCATACGGCGCGTCATACAGGACTTCTTTCAGGCCGTATAGATGCATCTTCCCAGGGATGACCAATAGCATGTGCCCACCGGGGCGGAGCACCCGGGTAAATTCCTCCCGGCAGAAGGGGGCAAACGACTCGTATAGCAGGTCAAGGGAAGCATCTGCCAGGGGCAGGTGATACAGGCTGGCCACCGCCAGCGCGGCACCCGTGTGTCGTCTGGCGCCCAGGATAAGGGCATTCCGCGATATGTCGATGCCGAGCGCCTGGCAGGAGATGCCTTTTTTCTGCAGCACGCCCACCACTTCTTCTGTGTAATAGCACTCGCCACAGCCCGCATCCAGCAATAGACGGGGCGTGTCGCCCCCGGTGGGGAAGAGGGCGGCCACCGTCTCCCCGATCGCACGGCGCAGGGGGGCGTAGTAGCCCGCCTCCAGGAAGCGGCGCCGCGCTTCTACCATCAGCCGGTTGTCCCCGTGCTGGCCGGCGAGATGGCCGGGCAGGAGATTGACATAACCGCGCCGGGCAATGTCATACGTATGCCGTTGCGGGCATTGATAACTGCCGCCGTTGCGGTACAGCGGCGCGTGGCAGAGCGGGCAGACGTAGGGGCAGGTCTCCATGGCGGTCTCACTTTCTTTTTCTATCAGATACCACCAGTGTAGCGCAAAGTGGCCACTTTGTCAAGAAAAACTTTTTTTCCTCTTGTCAAAGGCCGCTGTAACTGGTATAATAAAAGAGACAAACGGGAAAAGTTGGTGCGCCGGGCGCACGGAGGGAGACACTATATGGCAGAACAGCAGAGCAGTGCGGCACAGCATGGCCGCTATCTGGGGGTCGATTACGGTGACAGGCGCACCGGCCTGGCCGCGTGTGATGTGCAGGGGCAGTTGGCCAGCGGCATCGGGCAGATCTCGCCCAGCGGGATGCGGCATACCGCCGTGGCGGTAGCCGAGGAGGCGGCCCGGCAGGGGGCCTGCCGGATCGTGGTCGGCCTGCCGAAAAATATGGACGGGAGCGAGGGCTTCCGGGCGGAGGCGGTGCGTGCGTTCGTCGCCATTTTGGAAACGCTGACGCCCCTGCCGGTCGTGCTGTGCGACGAGCGGCTCTCCACGGTGGAGGCGCACGCCTTCCTCTCTGCTACCGGTGTGCGCGGCAAAAAGCGCAAGGCGGTGGTAGACAGCCTGTCGGCCGAGATCATTTTGCAGGACTATCTGGATGGAGAACGCTATCAGGCGCAAAATTCAGCAAATGATTAAGCGCTCTTCATAAAACCGTCACAGAGAACGTGTATACTGATGGCAAACGACAAGGAGGAACATATATGACAGACGATCGGAATGAATGGGATCCGTTCGCCCCGCAGGGGCAGGAAGCGGATCATACAGAGGATACCAAAGGGGCAGAGGAAGCACACACCGGCCCGGAGGAAGGCGGGCGTGATACCGCCGGGGACCGTGGCGCCTCTATCTATTACCAGCCACAGGATCGCTATACCCCGCACAGCGGCGGATATGGCGCCTATCAGGGCGGGTCTTATACCGGGGGCGGGTATGCCGCCGTTTCCCGCCGCCCGCACACGGCGCTCATCGTCTGTCTGGCAGTGGCCCTGGCGGCCGTGATGCTGTTCGTCGGCATCCTGGTAGGCGGGCGCGTCGTCCAGATCGGGGAGGATCGCTCTGATCTCCCCGGCGGCACGCCGAATACCCCCACTTCTTCCGTTGACCGTGGCTCCCTGACGATCAAGGTCGTGGACGACGGCGAGGAAGTCCCCGGCAACCAGACAGTGCCCGGCGTGGTAGAAAAGGTGCAGAACAGCGTGGTCGAGATCCGCACCACGACCACCACGACCTCCGTGTATTATGGCGACTATGTGGAGTCCGGCGCAGGGAGCGGCGTGCTGATCGCCGCGGATCAGCCCGGTCTGATCTTGACCTGTTGCCACGTGATCGAGGGGGCAGATGCCAACGGCATCACCATCACACTGAACACCGGGGAGACCTATTCCGGCAGTCAGGTCAAGGTGCTGGGCAGTGACAGCTGGTCCGACCTGGCCCTGTTGCAGTTGGATATCGAGGATGACTCACACCTGACCTATGCGCACATCTCCAATCGGGAAACGCTGAGCGCAGGGGAAACGGTGGTCGTGATCGGTAACCCGCTGGGGGAACTGGGCGGTTCCGTCTCCACCGGGTGTATCAGCGCACTCAGCCGCTCGGTGCAGATCGGCGGTGTCAAGATGAACCTGATGCAGACGGATGCATCCGTCAACCCCGGCAACTCCGGCGGTGGCATGTTCGATCTGAACGGCCGCCTGATCGGCATCGTAAATGCCAAGAGCACGGGGGAGGAGATCGAGGGCATCGGCTTCGCCATCCCGTATAAAGACGCCCGGGAGATCATGGCGGAACTGTATACGCAGGGCTATATCTCCGGCCGGCCGTATCTGGGGCTGTATTTTGAGTCCAGTAGCAGTGGCCTGCGTATCATCAGTTATGATTATCAGGATGAGTTGACCGGCGGTGAGACGGTCCAGCAGGGCGATTACCTCGTCTCCATCGATGGCACGACGGTCGATTCGACCGATACGATCAAGGCCATTTTGGGGGGCAAGTCAATCGGGGATACCGTGGAGGTCGTTTTGGCACGCTATGTGTCCGTTGGCGCGGGGTATATGCGGCGCCAGCAGGTGACCGTGCATCTGACGATCCATGAATATCAGCCCGCCACCGCAGAATAAAGGAAGCATAAAGCCGGGGGACACCCCCGGCTTTCATGTAGTGAGGAGAAAACATGGCAAGACTTTTGATCGTAGATGATGAAGCCGCCATCCGCACCCTGGTGCGGAAATATGCGGAGTTTGACGGCCACGTGGCCGAGGAAGCCTCCGACGGGATGGAGGCCGTGCGCCTGTGCCGCAAAAATACCTATGACGCCGTCATCCTGGACATCATGATGCCGGAGCTGGACGGCTTCTCCACCTGCCGGGAGATCCGCAAGACGTCCGATGTGCCGGTGCTGATGCTGTCGGCACGCGGGGAGGAATATGACCGCATCAACGGCTTTGAGTGCGGGGCGGATGACTATATCGCCAAGCCCTTTTCCCCGCGGGAATTGATGTTGCGAGTAGATGCGATCTTAAAGCGGGTGCATACCGGCCCCACCGCACCGGAAGAAAAGAAAGAGGTCTATACCGTCGGGGGCCTGGTCGCCGATGTGACCGCCCGGATCGTGACGGTGGACGGCGCGCGCGTGGAACTCTCCCCCAAGGAGTATGACCTGCTGTTTTATATGATGCGTAATTGCAATATCGCCCTCTCGCGGGAAAAGATCATCTCCGATGTCTGGGGCTACGATTTCTTCGGCGGGGATCGGACGCTGGATACGCATATCAAACTTCTGCGCAGGAGCATCGGGCCGTACAGCGCCCATATCACCACCCTGCGCGGCGTGGGGTACCGTTTCGATGTGGCAAAAGGAGACTGAACGGGAGAGCGCCGCCCCGCTCTCCCGGGAGGGGGAAAAGCCCCGGCGGCGGACGGGGGTGCTGGAAACACTGTTTGCCTATCTGGCCGGATTTTGCGTGATGGTCCTTCTGGCCCTGTGGGTCATGCAGATCTTTTTACTGGACTTTATCTATGAGAAGGTGGCCGTGGCACGGATGGACCGCGCGGCCGATGCCGTGCTGGTCGCCATGGATAATTATGATCCGGAGGACGTCTCCCCCCTGCGGGAGGAGATGAGCGGGATCGCCGTCGCCTATCAGATGACCCTCTCCGCCTTTATCCTGAACGACGGAGAATTGAACAAACTGGTCGATGCCGGGCGCGGCGAGGCCGGGGCGGTCCTCTATCGCCTCTCTAACAGTGAGATCGAGGAATTGTATGAGGAGGCGTGCGCCGCCGGCGGCAGTACCACGCGCACCTATCATGAGAAATATTCCTATGGCACCGGGGAGGACGCCTTCGCGACCGGGCAGGTCGAGATGCGGCGACTGGTGTATGTCAGTTGCCGGGAGGATGCCAGCGGGCGGGATGTGGTCCTGTTCCTGGACGTGGCCACCATCCCCCCCGGCACCACGCAAAATGTCCTGCGCATCGAGATGGGGCGGATGACTATATCGCCAAGCCCTTTTCCCCGCGGGAATTGATGTTGCGAGTAGATGCGATCTTAAAGCGGGTGCATACCGGCCCCACCGCACCGGAAGAAAAGAAAGAGGTCTATACCGTCGGGGGCCTGGTCGCCGATGTGACCGCCCGGATCGTGACGGTGGACGGCGCGCGCGTGGAACTCTCCCCCAAGGAGTATGACCTGCTGTTTTATATGATGCGTAATTGCAATATCGCCCTCTCGCGGGAAAAGATCATCTCCGATGTCTGGGGCTACGATTTCTTCGGCGGGGATCGGACGCTGGATACGCATATCAAACTTCTGCGCAGGAGCATCGGGCCGTACAGCGCCCATATCACCACCCTGCGCGGCGTGGGGTACCGTTTCGATGTGGCAAAAGGAGACTGAACGGGAGAGCGCCGCCCCGCTCTCCCGGGAGGGGGAAAAGCCCCGGCGGCGGACGGGGGTGCTGGAAACACTGTTTGCCTATCTGGCCGGATTTTGCGTGATGGTCCTTCTGGCCCTGTGGGTCATGCAGATCTTTTTACTGGACTTTATCTATGAGAAGGTGGCCGTGGCACGGATGGACCGCGCGGCCGATGCCGTGCTGGTCGCCATGGATAATTATGATCCGGAGGACGTCTCCCCCCTGCGGGAGGAGATGAGCGGGATCGCCGTCGCCTATCAGATGACCCTCTCCGCCTTTATCCTGAACGACGGAGAATTGAACAAACTGGTCGATGCCGGGCGCGGCGAGGCCGGGGCGGTCCTCTATCGCCTCTCTAACAGTGAGATCGAGGAATTGTATGAGGAGGCGTGCGCCGCCGGCGGCAGTACCACGCGCACCTATCATGAGAAATATTCCTATGGCACCGGGGAGGACGCCTTCGCGACCGGGCAGGTCGAGATGCGGCGACTGGTGTATGTCAGTTGCCGGGAGGATGCCAGCGGGCGGGATGTGGTCCTGTTCCTGGACGTGGCCACCATCCCCCCCGGCACCACGCAAAATGTCCTGCGCATCGAGATGGTGGTCCTCTCGCTCGTGCTGATCCTGTCGGCCGTATGGCTGGCGCAACGCATGTCGCGCCGGATCGCCCAGCCGATCGCCCATATCAATGAAACGGCCAAGGCACTGGCCGCCGGGCATTACGATGTGCAGTTTGATTGCGGCGGCTACCGGGAGATCGAGGAACTGTCCAGCACGCTCAACTATGCGGCGGCCGAACTCTCCAAGGTGGATAGCCTGCAAAAAGAACTCATCGCCAATATCTCGCACGACCTGCGCACCCCCCTGACCATGATCATTGGCTATGGCGAGATCATTCGGGATATAGAAGGGGAGAATAAACCGGAGAACGTGCAGGTCATCATCGATGAGGCAAAGCGCCTCTCCTCGCTCGTCAACGACCTGCTGGAACTGTCGCGCTACCGCGCCGGGTGCCAGGAATTGGAGAAGACCTGTTTCGATATGGGCGCCACGCTCACAGCCGTTGGCGCACAGTATAACACGATGCTGGCCAACCGCGGTTTCCATTTCACCGTGCAGGTGGAAGAAGGCCTCCCGGTCTGTGCCGATCGCCCGCGCATTTTGCAGGTCATCTACAATCTGACCAATAATGCGGTCAATTACTCCGGCGAGAGCCGGGAGGTCGCATTGCTGGCCAGCCGGACAGAAGATGGCCGCAGTGTGCGCGTGGCCGTGATCGACCACGGAGAGGGCATCCCGGCGGATAAGCTCTCCGATATCTGGGAACGGTATTATAAAGTGGATGCCCAGCATAAACGCAGTACCGTGGGGAGCGGCCTCGGCCTCTCCATCGTGCGCGGGATCCTGGAATTGCACGGGGCGCACTACGGCGTCGATAGCCGCCTGGGCGAGGGGAGCCGCTTCTGGTTCGAGCTGCCGCTGCTGGAACCGACCGCCCCGCCCGTACCCGTAAGATCGTAAGCGGCACCCCAGAAAAGACCAGTGAAAAAATGAAAAAACATGCCCGCTCCCGTTGACAAACAGGGGCGGGTGTGC
>CAYXDB010000053.1:0-11433 GCA_964463735.1 uncultured Ruminococcus sp.
GGTCTCCTGCCCCTGTGCACTGGTCATCTCCGTTCCGCTCTCTTTCTTCGGCGGGATCGGCGGTGCCTCCCGCCAGGGGATCCTCGTCAAGGGGACTGGCTATTTTGAGATGCTGGCCCAGATCAGGACCGTGGCGCTGGATAAGACCGGCACGTTGACCGAAGGCCGCTTCCAGATCACCCATATCCAACCGGTGCAGGGAGAGCCGGAAGAGCTCCTTGCCCTCTGCGCGGCGGCGGAGAGCCGCTCGGACCATCCGCTGGCGCAGTCGGTGCTGGCCGCGGCCGGTCCGATGACCCGGCAGGTCACCGCGTATACAGAGCACCCCGGCCTGGGGGTAGAAGCTCAGGTAGAGGGGCATACCGTCCAGGTGGGGAATGCACGCCTGATGCAACAACTGGGTCTGGCGCCCGCCGCCCCCGCAGGGCAGGGAACGGCCCTGTACGTGGCACAGGACGGGGTCTATCAGGGATACCTCCTGCTCTCGGACGTCGCCCGCCCGGACGCCGCCGCTACTTTGGGCGCCCTGCGCCAGTTGGGCGTCCAGCGCACCGTGATGCTGACCGGGGACCGCCCCGCGATCGGGGAGGCCATGGCACAGCAGATCGGCGTGGATGAAGCCCGCTGTGGCCTGCTCCCCGCAGATAAAGTCGCGGCAGTGGAAGAACTGCTGGGGCAGGGGACCGTTGCCTATGTGGGGGACGGCATCAATGATGCGCCCGTTCTCGCCCGCGCCGATGTCGGTATTGCCATGGGGGCGCTGGGGAGCGATGCCGCGATCGAGGCGGCTGATGTCGTCTTGATGGATGATGACCTGCGCAAATTGCCGCTGGCCATCCGTATGGCGCGCCGCACCATGCGTATCGTGCGGGAGAATATCATCTTCGCCCTGGCTATCAAATTCGCCGTTTTGGTGCTGGCCGCCCTGGGGTATGCCAATATGTGGCTTGCCGTGTTTGCCGATGTGGGCGTGATGGTGCTGGCCGTGTTGAATGCCATGCGCGCCATGGATACGCGCGCTGTCCAGAGGAAATAAGGAGGGGTCGCTTTGCTGCTTTCAATCATATTTTTCGTCGTCGCCGCGCTGGCGGTCGTCGCTGTCTATCTGGCGGCACCGGCGCTCTCCCTTTGGTGGATATGGTTGCTCTACCCGGCCGCCTGGCTCAGTACGGTGCTCCTTTTCCTTGCGTATCTGCTCCTCTCCACCCTCTTCATGCCGCAGAAAAAGCACCCGGCAGGGAAAAGCAATCGCTATGCCCGCTGTATGATGTATGTGATGCTGGATTGGGTCCTGCGCCTGCTGGGGGTGCGCTATACCGTCACCGGGAGAGAAAAGCTCCCCTCCGTCCCCTGCGTCCTGATCGGCAATCACCGCTCTGACTTTGACCCCATGATCACCTTTGCCGCTTTGCGCGGGGTGCAACTGTCTTATATCTCAAAAAAAGAGAATTTCCGCATTCCCATCGCCGGCCCCTATATCTGCTATACCGGCTTTCTGCCCCTGGACCGCCAGAACCCGCTCCGCGCCGCCCGCACGATCAAGGAGGGGGCACGCCTGATCCGGGAAGAGGGCGTTACCATGGGCATATATCCCGAGGGGACGCGCTCTAAAAAGGGGGAATTGCTCCCCTTCAAGGAAGGTGCCTTCCGCATGGCCAAGATGGCCGGGGCGCCGATCGCCGTCCTCATCACCCGGAATACCGAGCAGGTGGCGCACAATTTCTTCCGCCGCCGCACGCACGTCCCGGTAGAGATCCTTGGCGTCATCGATGCCGAGACAGTCGCCCGCGCGACCACGGCAGAGCTGTCTGCCATGGCGCGCGACATGATGGCCTCTGCCCTCGCGTAAAAAAAGAAAAAACAGGCCCCCACGACCCCAAAATGGGTCGTGGGGGCTGGCTTTATACATCCAGGCCGAAGCGCACCAGCGCGTAGGTGGGTACGTATATGTCCCCGTGCCCGTTCTTCCACTGTCCTTGCTGGGAGAACGTGCGGGGGTGCACGTCAAACGGCTCAGCCTCCGTATCGTGGAATGGCCCCAGCAGATTGCGGTTGGAACTGATCAGCGTCAGCGTGACGGTATTCTCGCCCTCCACCAGGTAGGGGGCTACATCCAGCCGATGGGAGAAGAAGCATTTCCCGGCATCCTGCCCGTTGATCGCCACATGGCATACGGCATAATGCCCCGGCAGGGACAGCACGGTCGGGTCTCCTTCCTGCCACAGGAGGTCGGTCTGTACGGTCAGCGCACCGGAGAAGAAGGGATAGCCGTCCCGCGTCAGGTCAGAGGGGTCTACCTCCGTATGAGAACGCGTCAGGGCAAAATGGCCCGCGTAGCGCCATGCGTCATGCGGGGCGGCCTGGAAGGCATCGCGCTCCGTGCGGACGGAAAAGTCGCCACACAGATACAGGCACTCCACCTCGCCATCATAGGCGATGCAGTTCCGCAGCGTTCCCAATGCGGCCTCATACAGGGCATAATAGGTCTCCTCGCTTTGGAAATACTCATAGGAGAGCAGGATCTCGTTCTCTCCTGCATGTACATAGGGCAGGATGTCGGCCACCATCAGATCCAGCGGGAAGCGGTCGCTTTTGCGCCAGGTGATCTCCTGTCCGTTTACCATGGCACGGTCATAGCGGTTCGTCTCTGCGCACAGCGCAAGGGACGTGGGCATCTCCTCTACCGTAAAGGTGGTGCGCAGGGTCACCTCCCCTGCATAGCGGTCCAGGAGCAATTCTTCCCGGATCTGCTCGATCGGTTGGAGCGGGGAGGGGGCACCGTCACCGCGCGTGATGGAGAAGCGATCCAGCGTCAGGGTGTTCTGCACCGGCCCGGGCAGGGTAAAGTGATGACCCTGCAGGGTCAGGTAGCCCTGCGGTGCCTCTTCCAAGAAGGGGACGTCCGGCGCATCGGTCTGCAACAGGAGCACGCCTTCGCTGTCGTCCAACGGCATGGCGGCATAGAAGGTATCGCCGCGCCGCGTGCCGCGCACACGGCCGAGCGGCTCCAGCGTGTCGATGTCGATCCGCACGAGCGTTTTTGCACCGTCCACCTCCAGTGTAAGGGCCGGGCAGGGGAGGGCAGAGGTATTGACGAGATAGATCAGGCGCCCTACATCGGTGCGGCGCACCATTTGCCGCACGCGGCTCTCTCCCGCTCCGGCAAAGCGCACCGGGGCAGTGGCAAGGATCTCCTCCACTGTGATGTTGGGGCGCAGGAAGTCCAGGGCATCGCTCTTGCGTGCCGCCATACGGGTCGGTGCCGCACCGGCCAGCGCCAGGCGCCCGCCCCCTTGCAGGTAAACGCGCAGCATATCCGCCGTGCCGGTATCGATGCTGTCCATCTCCGGCAGGATGACTCGGTCATAGCGGCATTGCCCCAGGTAGATGGCATCTCCCTCTATACGGCCATATTGCACCAGCAGATCCTCTTCCCCCAGATGGTAAGGCAGCCCCGCCGCGCTCAGGCGCTCGATCAGCGCCATAAAGGCCTCTTCCGGCTCCGCATAGCCGGCCCAGCCGCCCTTTTTCTTTGTATAGGTCATATAGGCCGCATGGATCGGATGGATGAGCAGGGTGCGCACCTCTTCCTCCCCCCGGGAGAGCAGGCAACCCAGGTTGGTAAAATAGTGCCACAGGTCGGCCGCGTCATTTTGCCAGGGCAGATGCTCTGAATAGTGGGCCGGATAGTCGCGCTTGCGCTGCCCGTGCTCAGAATAGGGGTACAGGTGCTGGCACATGATGTTGACGCCGTTGACGTATTGTGAGTCGGCCAGGCGCTTCAATTCCCGGGGGGAAACGTCCCAGCCGCAACAGCCGTACATCTCGGAGAGGGCCTTCTTCTTGCCGAACTGGGCACACACAGATCCCAACTGGCGCCCGCCCAGGTCGTCATGCACCGGTCGGCTCAGATAGTCGATGCCGGGCATGTCCTCATAGACATACAGCGGCATCACACTGCCACAGCACATCACCTGCCCAGTCAGGGAGAATTCCTCAATGCCGTGCCCCGTCAGGCGGCATCCGTTTTGCTGGCACCATTGCGCGATCGGCCGCACGAAATTGTGCATGAACAGCCGCCCGCACAGCAGATAATAGTCATAGCGGAATTCGCGATAGCCCTCAACCTCTTCAAACAGGCAGATCAGCCCGTCCCACAGCGGGTAATCGTAGGTATGCAGAAAAGTTTCCGGCAGGATGTCGGAATAGGGCGTGCTCCAGCGGTTGTATTCCGGCTCATCGGTAAAGAAGCCCGGCATCACCGTGCCGAAATCGTCTTTTTCCAGGCGGTCGCGGTATACGGCGTGGGTCGCCTCCAGAAACTGTTCTGCCACGTTCGGGTCAAGGGTGTCGGTATAAGAATTATAGGCCTGGCGGCGCAGGATATAGTAATGGGCACCGTCCTCTGGCGCTGTGACGCGCCGCGCCCGCCCCTCTGACAGGATATAGACCCCCAGCAGGTCGCTGTCCTGCGCCGGGTAGATGTCGCTTTCCTCTTCCGCGATGCCCAGCATCAGGTTCTTCGGGTCCTTGAGCAGGGCGCCACCGGCAAAGCCGCTGGGCCATCCGTTCTCATCATAGGCCCATGCCTCCATCCCCAGGCGGCGTGCCTCGTCCACGCAGGCCCGCACGGCGGAGAACCATTCTGCCCCCATGTAGGGCGTTTTCAGCCCGCCGCGGGCATGCATAAAGAATCCGTTCATGCCCAGTTCGTGCATGCGGCGTATCTGGCGGCGCAGTTCCCCTTCCTCCAGCTTGTCATTCCAGCTCCAGAAGGGGAGTGGGCCGTAGGCAGGGGCCTCCTGCCGGGCATTTTCCAAAAATTCTTTCATCTCTGTCTCCTTGTTCGGTGCACCTTCCCCTGTGGCAAAGGTGTATCATGCTCTCATTATATCATATGCCCGGGGAAAAGTAAAGGGCTTTGGGTAAAATATATCCGTTTTGCAAATTTGCAAAACCGGCGGTCGTTTTCTTGACATTTTGGGCATACTTTGCTACAATGATGCTAGTAGAATACTGCATGCGGGAGGAAGCATCATGCAAAAAGAAGAAAAGTTACGCATCCTGCACACGGTGGATCACACCTGCCTGTCTGTGACCGCCACCTGGGAGGATATCCGTTGCCTGCTGGAGGAGGGCATGCGCTGGCACACCGCCTCCGCCTGTCTGGCACCGCTGTTTTTGCGCCAGGCGCGCGCCTACGTACAGGGCCGCCTGCCCCTCTGTACCGTGATCGGGTTCCCCTGTGGGTACAGCACCACGGCTACGAAGGTGTATGAGACACAGCAGGCGCTGGAAGACGGGGCAGATGAGATCGATATGGTCATTCCCGTAGGGCGCCTGCGGGAGGGGCAGATGGCAGATGTGGCACAGGATATCGCCGCGGTACGCCGCGCGTGTGAAGGCCATATTTTGAAGGTGATCATCGAGACCTGCTATCTGACAGAGGAAGAAAAGATCCGCATGTGCCAGATCGTGGGCGCCTCCGGCGCCGACTATATCAAAACGTCCACCGGCTTTGGCCCCGGTGGCGCCACCCCGCAGGATGTGGCGCTGATGGCCGCCCATTGCCCACCTACCTTGCGCATCAAGGCGGCAGGGGGCATCCGCTCCTTTGCCGATGCGCAGGCCATGCTCGCCGCCGGGGCAACGCGCCTGGGGACCAGCCGGTTAGTACACCTGATGGAAGAAGAAACAGAAGGAGGACAGATCATATGAATACCCCTACACCGCATAACAGCGCCCGCCCCGGGGATCTTGCCCCCACGGTATTGATGCCGGGGGACCCCCTGCGTGCCCGCTTTATCGCTACTGAATTCTTGGAGGATTCCCGCCTCGTCAATGACGTGCGCGGCATCCAGGGTTACACCGGCATCTGGCAAGGGGTGCCCGTGTCGGTCATGGCCAGCGGCATGGGCATGCCCTCGATCGGCATATACAGTTATGAACTGTATAGCGCCTACGGGGTAGAGAACATCCTGCGCGTGGGGTCGGCCGGCGCCATGCAAGAGCAGGTGCACGTGCGGGACGTGGTGTTCGGCATGGGCGCCTCGACCAATTCGGCCTTTGCCGCCCAGTATCATCTGCCGGGGCAGTTGGCCCCGCTGTGCGACTATACGCTGTTGCGCACGGCCGTTGCGGCGGCAGAGGCGCAGGGCGTTTCGTATCACGTGGGGAACCTGCTCTCGTCGGATACGTTTTATAACGATGACCCGACCGATACCGCCGCCTTCGCCCGTATGGGGGTGCTGGCCGTAGAGATGGAGGCGGCCGCCCTCTATATGACGGCCGCCCGCCTTGGGCGGCGCGCCCTGGCGATCTGCACCATCTCTGACCACACGCTCACGGGTGAGGCCCTGTCGGCCGAAGAGCGGCAGCGCTCCTTCACCGATATGATCCACATCGCACTGCAGACCGCCGTGGCGGTCCGCCGGATGTGAGGGAGGAATGCGATGGCCCCTGTCAAACGCGTATTTTTGGTAGTATTGGATAGTTTCGGCATCGGGGAAGCGCCGGACGCCGCCGCCTTTGGCGATACTGGGAGCCACACCCTGCGCTCCCTGTTGCAATGTGATCAGCCGCCCCACATCCCCCACTTGTTACAGCTGGGGTTGGGAGACCTGCCCGGGGTAGTAGGGCTGTTGCCGTCCGGCGGCACGCCCACCGCCGCCCATGGTCGCTGTGCTGAGGCCTCCGCCGGGAAGGACACGACCGTAGGGCATTGGGAGATCGCCGGTGTCATCTCTCCCACGCCCCTGCCTACCTTCCCGGATGGGTTCCCCGCGGCATTGATCCGCCAGATCGAGGAAAAGACCGGCCGCGGCGTCCTCTGCAACCGCCCCTATTCCGGCACCGCCGTGATACAGGACTATGGAGAAGAACACGGGAAAACAGGCAAATTGATCGTTTATACCTCGGCAGACAGCGTTTTGCAGATCGCCGCGCATGAAGAGGTCGTGCCGGTGGAAGAATTGTATGCGATCTGCCGCACCGTGCGGGAACTTGCCTGCGGGCCTTTTGCGGTCGGGCGCATCATCGCGCGTCCCTTCCGCGGGGAGCCCGGGAAATATCAAAGGACTGCGCGGCGGCACGACTTTTCCTTACCGCCCCCCGCGCCCACCCTGCTGGATGCGGTGAAAGACGCCGGGCAGGACTGCATCGCCGTGGGGAAGATACAGGACATCTTCGCCGGCCGCGGCGTGACAGAGCATATCCCCACCGCCGGCAACGCGGAGGGGATCGCGGCACTTTGCCACCTGCCGTCCCGCCCGTTTTGCGGCCTGGCCTTCGTCAATCTGGTAGATTTTGATACCCTGTATGGGCACCGCCGTGACTGCGTTGGCTATGCCCGCGCGCTCTCCGTCCTGGATGATGCCCTGCCGCTCGTGTGCCAGCAGATGGGGGAAGATGACTTGCTGTGCATCACCGCCGACCACGGCTGTGACCCCGGCTTCACCCGCACGACCGATCACACGCGGGAGTATACCCCCCTGCTCATCTACGGTCCGCGCGTGCGCCCGGTGCCGCTGGGGACGCGCACGACATTTGCCGATATCGGCGCCACCGTGGCAGAAGCACTGGGCCTGTCCTTCCGCGGGGCGGGGCACAGTTTTTGGAAGGAGATCCAGCTATGACCGGGGAAATGTTGTATCAGAGGGCACTCCGCGCGCGGGCGCAGGCCTATGCCCCCTATTCTCACTTTACCGTGGGCGCCGCGCTTCTGTCAGACGATGGGCGTGTCTTTGATGGATGTAATATCGAGAACAGCGCCTATACCCCCACCTGCTGTGCCGAGCGGGTCGCCCTCTTTTCCGCGATCGCGGCAGGGGCACGCCGCTTCACCGCGATCGCGATCGCAGGTGGGCCGGCTGGGCAGGTGCCAACGCGCCTCTGCCCCCCTTGCGGGGTGTGCCGCCAGGCGCTTTGTGAATTTGTAGAGCCGGGGGCGTTTACCGTGTGGCTGGGGGATGGCACGCATCTTGCCTCCCATACCCTGGCAGAGCTGCTCCCCCTCGCCTTTCATATATCAGAGACTGCCGAAAAATAAATGCCAAAAAGTAAGAAAAAACAGGGAGGTACCTGTATGCGTATGTATGATATCCTGCACGCCAAACGGCAGAAGGAGCCCTTGACGGATGCGCAGATCCGCTGGTTCGTTGCACAGTATACATCCGGCGCCGTGCCGGATTATCAGGCCGCCGCCCTGTGCATGGCCATCTGCTGTCAGGGGATGACCGCGCACGAGACCGCCGTCCTGACGGAAGCTATGTGTGACTCGGGGGACAGGCTGGATCTGTCCGCCTTTGGCGAGAAGAGCGTGGATAAGCACAGCACCGGCGGCGTGGGGGATAAGACCACCCTGATCGTGGCCCCCTTGGTGGCATCCCTTGGCGGTTACGTAGCAAAGATGTCCGGCCGTGGCCTGGGGCATACGGGCGGGACGGTGGATAAGCTGTCTGCCATCCCCGGCTACCGTGTCTCACTGCCACAGCAGGAGTTTTTGCGCGTGGTGGGGCAGACCGGCGTGGCCGTAGTGGGGCAGAGCGGGGAACTCGCCCCGGCGGATAAACGTCTCTACGCCCTGCGGGATGTGACCGCCACCGTGGACTCCATCCCCCTGATCGCCTCCAGCATCATGAGCAAAAAACTGGCCTCCGGCGCCCATTCCATCGTGCTGGATGTCAAGGTCGGGTCCGGCGCCTTTATGAAAACGGAGGAAGAAGCCGTGCAGTTAGGGGAGGCCATGCTGGCCGTGGGCCGCGCCTGCGGCCGCCGGATGGCCGTTTGCCTGACGGATATGGAGGCCCCTTTGGGCTTCGCCGTGGGGAACGCGCTGGAGGTGGCAGAGGCCGCCGCCGTCCTGCGTGGGGAAGGGCCGCAGGGCCTGCGGCAGGTCTCCCTGTCCCTTGCCGCACAGATGCTGTCGCTCTGTCACGGCTGGGATCCGGCCGCGGCAGAAGAACAGGCCGCCCGGGCGCTTGCCGATGGGCGCGCCCTGCGCACAGCCGAGCAGTGGGTCGCGGCACAGGGCGGGGACCCGCACGTCTGGACCGCCCCCTCCCTTCTGCCGCAGGCCGCCTGCCAGGTCTCCCTGCCCGCCTGGGAAAGTGGCTATATCACCTCCCTGCGTGCGGAGGAGGTCGGCGCCGCCGCCATGGCATTGGGCGCCGGGCGGCGCACCAAAGAAGAAGAGCCGGACCTTTCGGCCGGCATCGTCTTGCAGGTATGCCCCGGGCAGTATGTTGCGCGGGGGGAGCCGCTGGCCGTGTTGCATGCGGCAACGCAGGAACAGATACGGGAAGGGGAACAGCGCCTGCGGCAGGCCATCTCCTTTTCCCCCCTGCCGCCCGCCGTGCGCCCGCTGGTGCACCGCATCCTCGTATGAGCGGGCCGGGCATGCCCTTTGGCATAAAGCAGGCCGGGCAGAACACATGGCGTGTTCTGCCCGGCCTCTTTGCGGTCGGTCATGTGCGGTAGGCCCAGGCGTCTACATCAAAGACGCCGCGCGTAGTCAGCTTCAGGTGTGGGATGACCGGCAGACTGAGGAAGGAGAGCGTCATGAACGGGTCGATCTCGTGGGACACGCCCAGGGAGTAGGCAAATTCTTTCGTCCGTTCCAGGCACGCATTGATGTCCTCCATCCGCCCCTCTGCCATCAGACCGGCGATCGGGAGCGGCAGGCCTTCTGTGCGCTGTCCGTCCGTGACATAGATGCCGCCCCCCGCCGCGATCACCGCATTGACGGCCTGCATCAGCGCCGCATCGTTCTCCCCCACGGCAATGATGTTGTGGGAATCGTGCGCGATGCTGGTCGCCACCGCCCCCCGGCGCAACCCGTAGCCGCGGATATAGGCCGTTCCGATGTGCCCCGTGTTGTGGTGCCGCTCGATCACAGCGATCTTGAGGATGTCCTGTGCCGGGGCAGGGGCATCGGCCCATCCCCCGTCCTCGGTCAGCAGTTGTCCCGGCACCAAGTCGATGACGGGGCGCCGCCCGGCGGCAAATGCCTGCTCCGTTACCGGGGCACAGTGCATGGAGGCGCAGGCCGCCTCGCGCAGGGATGGCTGGATGGCCGGTGTGCGGGCCGTGATGGGCTCACCGGCGCGGTAGGCGACCTCCCCCCGCTTGATGACGGTGTGGATGCGCATCTCATCCAGTGCGTCCAGGAGCACCAGGTCGGCTACGTAGCCACCGGCGATCGCCCCCTTGTTGTTCATCAGGAAATAGCGGGCGGCATTGTGGGTCGCCACCTTCAGGGTGCAGATCGGGTCGCATCCTGCCATCAGGCACCGGCGCACGATATAGTCGATGTGCCCCAGGTGCAGCAGGTCATTGGGATGCTTGTCATCAGTGGCAAACATGCAGCGGCTGTGCAGAGCGGGGGTGAGCAGGGGGAGCAGCGCGTCCAGGTCGTGCGCCGCCGTCCCCTCCCGGATCATGATAAATTGCCCCTTCTTGAGTTTCTCCAGCGCGTTTTCATGATCGGAGCATTCATGGTCGGAATAGACGCCCGCCGCAATATATCCATTCAGATCGTAGCCGGAAAGCCCCGGGGCGTGCCCGTCTATCTTCTTGTGGTGGCTCTGCGCCGCCAGGATCTTGGAGAGCACCTCCGGGTCGGCGGCGTTGACCCCCACATAGTTCATCATCTCCGCCAGCCCCAGCACGCGGGGATGCGCGTAGAAGGCATCGATATCCTGGAAGGAAAGCGGGCAGAAACTTTCATCCATCGGCGTGGCAGGCACGCAGGAAGGGAGCATCAGCATCACATCCAGCCCGATCCCCTCCGTGGCCTCCAGCATATAGCGGATCCCGTCTGCGCCCATGACATTGGCGATCTCGTGCGGGTCGGTGATGACGGTCGTGGTCCCGTGTTGCAGGGCGATACGGGCAAATTCCGCCGGGGAGACCAGGGCGCTTTCCAGATGGATATGGGCATCGATCAACCCGGGGATGACGTGGCGCCCCCCGGCATCGATCTCCTGCCTGCCGTGGTAGGGCCCCCCGATCCCGGCGATCAGACCACCGGAGATGGCAATGTCTCCTTCCTCCCAGCTGGAGGAGAATACGTTTAGATAGGTGGCGTTTCGTATCACCAGATCGGCCGGCTCCTGCCCCCGGGCCACCCGGATCAGCGTCTGCTTTTTTTCCATTTTGCGGGTGATGCGCTCTTGTAAGGTCTCCATGCTGTAACCTCCCTTTTCTGTGCCTACCTTTGATAGAATGCTTTTTCTGTATTATACCAGACGGGCGAGAAAAAAGCAAGAGGGTCAAAAAAGTTTCCCCCGCGCTGGCAGGGGATTGACAGGCAGGGGAATGTATGATAAAATAAGAGCGAAGAGAAAAAGATTGGCAGGTTTCTGTCGAAACCTGCCAATCCTGGAGCTGGTGGCCGGACTTGAACCGGCGACCTGCTGATTACGAATCAGCTGC
>CAYXDB010000054.1:0-11006 GCA_964463735.1 uncultured Ruminococcus sp.
ACGGCGACGCGGAAGTGAATGACATGCCGGTGGCATGTCAGAGCCGCGGCGTGACGGAAGGAGCCTGCACTCTCGTGGCCTCCCTCCGGGAGGGAGGCCTGTATTGCGCGGATCCTTCCGCGCCCGGAGGCCTGTTTTTCGCTCCCTTTCCCCCCGCAGGAAGGCCACGGGGGAGACTGCGGGCTGACGACAAAAGGGCCGCGCAAGGGCCGCGAGGGAAAACCGCCGCGGCGTTCTTTTTTTGTGCGGGCGGCACAGGCGGCGCAGGCGCCGATTGTGCAGGACGCACAAAAAAAAATGAAAAAGTTCGTTTTATTGCCATATTGACAAATTGCCGCCGATACGTTACAATATAATTGCCGGATTATGAATACGGTACCCCTGCAAAAAAATCATTTAAAGGAGATACAGCAATGAAAAAACGCATTCTCGCGCTCTTCCTCGCCGTTTGCACAGTCATTCTGTCGGTGCCCCTGCTGGCACTGCCCGCATTGGCTGACGGGACGGATGAGGACGCTGCCATCCGCGCGGGGCTGGTCACCAGCTATCTGCCGGATGTAGAGACCACCTGGACGCCCGCGGGTGACAACTGGCCGGCCTATCAAAACGGCCACGTTGCCTATAAGGGCAACTGGACCCTGGTCCAGAAGACCGCCGCAAGCGTCAGCAACCTGATCACAGGCTGGGACGCCACAAACAAGGTGATTCAGTATAATGAAGCCTGGACCAATGGCGGTATGTATCAGGACAGCTCCTCCTGGAAATACGGCATGATCGCCGGGAGCGGCACCGGTTATGCCACCGCCGTCTCCTACACCTCCCCCTATACCGGGAAGGTGAAGATCGACCTGCGCTCGGCCGAACAGTTCAGTGACGGCACGAACGACGCGCGTTGCCGCGTCGCCATCTTCGTCAATGGCCAGATGGTCTGGCCCAACACGGGCGACTATTATGCCGACGCCAGCAAGTGGTATGCCACCACGGGCAAGGACGATAAGATCGGCACCCAGCAGGATACCGCATCACTGAAGACCCTGGCCGAGACCGGTATCGCGGTGGAGGTCGGCCAGCGCATCGAACTGGCAGTTGCCCGCCTGGCAAAAGAAGACGGCAGTGGCACCTGGGGCGGCCGCGCCCTGGGTAACGTGACCCTGCAGCTCACCTTCACCGATCTGACCGCGTATCAGAACGTGGCACATATCGAGGATACCTATTCTTATATGTACCAGGAGAGCACCGGTGCGGTGGGCACCTACCCGCAGCATTTTAAGGCTTGGCTGGCAGACAAGGGCCTGACCCTGGTCACCACCGCGAGCGATACCCTGGCGGTCGGGGACATCACCTATACCGATACCGATGGCAACACCGCCGCCAAAACGACGGCAGAGCGGGATGCCCTGCGCAATGAATGGTATACCTATTATGCCGATTTTGGCCGCATCGGGTATGAGGGCGTCATTGTCCCCGGCATGCTCTGGAATGGGTCGAATGGCATTACCGGCAACCTGTCCTTTGCACCGATTGACCAGGTCGGGTACATGACGGGTAAGAGCTTCACGACCGAGTGGAACGGCACCAATACCGGCTGGGACAGCTGGGCCGTGAACGCCACCCGGTATCTCACAGAGGAGAGCTGGGCCTTCAAAAACAATAGCTCGACTGCCATAGACGGTTGGGGCACCAACGATGTCGGCATCTGGGGTAAAAATGCCTGTGTGGCACGGCGCGCATCTAGCGCATTAGGCTGCTTTACGCTCGCCGGGAACTATGCTGGTGGGGAATATATCTCCATTGCCGCCCAGCAGTATACCGCCCCTGCTACGGGCCTGGCCAGCTTCACCCTGCTGGACGGGACGAATCTGAACACGATCGTGGAGGGCAATGCACCCAAGTTCTGCCTGATGATCGGAGATACGGTCGTCTATCCGGCAACGGCGGATATCCATGACCCGGACACCTGGGCAGACGGCACAGATATCGCCACCCTGAATGCAGACCTGGCTAAGGTCAAGGCCTGGATGCAGGCGGGCCAGACGGCTACCTTCTGCTACGCGGCAAAGGCCGGTGGCAATATCGGTTCTAAGAATGGGGAAGGCCGCTACGCCGACCCGCAGGTGACCCTGCAGATCGATGCCGCGCATACCAAACTGGATGCCACGGTCGTCGCTACTTACGCCGCTGACAAATTCGCGGCGAACAAGCCGGATAACAGCACCAAACCTGCTACCTTCCGCGGTAACTGGTCGGTGGTGAACGGGTATTGGTCGGCCGATATCTCTAAGAGCTATGCTTCCTGGTCGTATGACAAGACCAAAGACCTGTTCGTCAACTGGGATGAAAGCGGCACCGTGGCAGACCGCCTGATCGCAACGAATGGCCTGTGGGCCGGCAATGGTGGTGGCTTCTACGTCAACAAGGGCTACACCGTCGCGCGCCAGCCCAGTAGCCTGACGGGTAATGCCGTGCTCTATACCGCCCCGTATGATGGCGTGGTGGATCTGGACTTCACTTCCCTGATGTTCCGCCGCGAGGTCACTGCGAATGCGCATACAGTATCGTATCCCATCTCCATCTATTTCTCCATCACCCTGAATGGGGAGGTCATCTGGCCCTCTACCGGCCGGGCATGGCTGTATGAAGGCAAGAAACCGTATGATGGTAGTGTAAAAGAAGCCAACTCGAGCGATGCCGGCGAGAAGGATGCACTGAAGGCCGCAAAGGCCTATGAGGCATTCCCCACTGTGCAGGTCAAGGCCGGGGATGAGATCGCCTTCGTGGTCAACATGGGCAACGCCGCTACCCATATGTGTGAGGTGATGCCGAAGGTGACCTACTTGCAGACCGATCTGGTGTGCGCCGACACGACCGTGAACGTGAGTGCAACGCTGGATAGTGATATCCGTCTGACCGGCAACATGAAGAACGGCATGGTAACGATGGCACGCTACGATGAGAGCATCACCACTACCGAAACGGGCGCTGTTTCCAACACCGCCCTTACCGAAACGGTTGCTTTCATGGCGAATGAGATGACCCAGAAGGGCCATTATCTGGCGACTGTGCAAAGCGGCGCCCAGAACGTGGTCGTGCGGGCCGGTACGGTCTCCGTGGCGGACTATTGCAACAAGCTGATCACAACGGCCACAGAAGACGATACCTTGAAGGCATTGGCCGTCGCCACGTTGAACTACGGTGCCGAGGCGCAGCAGTATTTTGACGGGGAGACCGATGCCACCAAGTTGGCTAACTACGGCCTGACTGGCAATACCGGCTACCTGTCGACCGATCTGAGCACCTTGACGGCTACCCGTGATGTGGGGTCGCTGACCGATGCGACCGGCGCCACGATCACCGGCGCTACGCTCGTCCTGAAGGACAAAGTGCATATCAAACTGTATGTCACCCTCAAGGAGGGCACTGCGGCAGAAGGGCTGCAGGTGCGTTACAAGGTAGGAGCGATGGAGGAATACGCCGAATTGCAGCTGTGTGATGACGGTAGCGGTTATAAGGCGTATATCGCCGTTCCCACATCCGCCTTCGGGAGCGATTATACGATCCAGATCGTCAAGGCTGACGGCACGCAGATCTCCAATGAAGTGACATACGGTGTCAATGCATACGCCAAGCAGATGGACAAGAGCGAAAACGGCAACCTGCTCCGCGCCATCGTGGCACTGGGCAACGCTGCTGAAGCGTATGTAACGGCACAGCCATGAGAGGAGGAAAGAATATGAAGGCATATACCGAACCGAAAGTGGAGTGGCTCCTCCTGTCCTGCGAGGACATCATGGGGGAATCACAGGAAAAGAACATGCTGGAGCTGGATAGTTTCTGGAACATCACCGGAGAGCTGTAAAGCACATCACAGCAAAAAGACCCGTGGGGCGCACCGTTGGCGCGCCCCACTTTTGCGCCCGCAAGAGCGCTTTTAGAACCACCAAGCCGCCCGGC
Organism: uncultured Ruminococcus sp.; assembly: GCA_964463735.1. Taxonomy (GTDB): domain Bacteria; phylum Bacillota; class Clostridia; order Oscillospirales; family CAG-272; genus UBA1740. The sequence goes on from CAYXDB010000054.1 coordinate 3,952, forward strand.
ACGCCGGGCGGCTTGGTGGTATTTTTCATAGGAGCCGCTCTTTCGAGGCCTCCCTGCGGGAGGAAGGCTTATCTACCGGAGGAGGGCCGCGAAGGACCGGGGGCTTTTTTGACTTTAGGGGGCGGAGGGGGCACCCGTGTGTCGCGTTCAGGCGAGAAGGGTGTTCAGATAGGCGACCGTTTCTGCGATGTCGCGCTTCTGTTCCTCTCCATCGATCTCCCGCTCGATCGTATAGGGGCCGGTGTAGCCCACCTCCTGCAACAGGGCGATGACCTCCGGGATGCAGGCCAGGCCTGTACCAGCCTTGACCTCCCGCCCCAGTTCTCTGCCGTTCTGAGGGTAGAAGCCGTCTTTGATATGCGTATTGCGGACATAGCGGCCAAATACGCGCACGGCATCGGCCGGATTGCCCTTGCCGTACAGGATCAGATTGCCGGTGTCCAGATTGATATAGGCGTTGCCGGTCCCGATGTCCTCTATGGCGCGCAACAGCGTCACCGGGGTCTCCTGTCCGGTCTCAAAGAGGAAGTTCTGCCCCTTCGCCTTCATATAGCGGCACAGGTCACGCAGGGCGGCAATGACCCCGGCATAGCGCATGTCGCTGGGGTTCTCCGGCATAAAGCCCACATGCGTGGCAATGTCGGTCACGCCCAGTAGGGCGGCGAAGTCCGCGGCGCGCTTCAGTTCCGCCAGGCGGATGCCGCGCCAGGACTCCGGCACCAGCCCCAGGGTGTCCGGGCCGGCGGTGAAGTTCCATTCACAGGGGCCGCTCCATCCCGCCCAGAGTAGAGAAATGGTAAAATCCTCTGCCTGCGCGGCCAGGCGGATCTTTTCTGCCATTTCCGGTGTGAAGAGACTGCCATCCCAGATCGAGAGCTGGCAGGAAGTGATGCCCATCTCCTTGGCCTCGCGGAATTTGGCGCGGAGATCGGTCTCCTTGTTGTGTACGGCGATCATAATACCGATCGGTCTCATATGCATTCTCCTTTTCGTGTTGGGATCTTTTGTCGTTCTATTGGGGGTGCCTTACAGGGCAAAACTGCGGCACAGGGCGACCAGCACCTGCGTCATGGTCTCCAGGCTCCGCACAGGGATGAATTCCTGCCGGCTGTGGAACTGATAGCCGCCGGTAGACAGGTTCGGGCACGGGAGCCCGGCATAGGAGAGGCGCGCACCGTCCGTCCCGCCGCGGATCGGCTGGGTGATCGGCTCTACGCCGCAGGCACGCATGGCGGCCTGCGCCTTTTCGATCAGGCAGGGGTGCTGTTGTATGATGGCGGCCATGTTGTAATAACTGTCGGTGACGGTCGCGCGGATGCATCCACCGCCGAAGGCGGCATCGGCCTGTTCGGCAAGGGCCAGAAAATGCGCCTTGCGCTCCTCAAATCGGGCGCGGTCGTGGTCGCGGATGATGTAGTCAGCGGTCAGGTGCTCCACATCTCCCTGCACCTCCTCCACCATATAGAACCCCTCGTATCCTTCCGTGCGCTCCGGCGTTTCATCGGGCGGGAGCAGGGCATGGAAGTGGGCGAACATGGCTACGGCATTCTTCATGATCCCCTTGGCACTGCCCGGATGCACGCTGATCCCCTGGATCTCCAGATGCCCGGCGGCGGCATGGAAGTTCTCATATTCGATCTCTCCCAGTGCCCCGCCGTCCACCGTATAGGCATAGGTAGCGCCGAAGGCGGGGACATCAAAATAGTCGGTACCGCGGCCGATCTCTTCATCCGGGGTAAAGGCGACCCGGATCGCCCCGTGCGGGATCTCCGGATGGGCGACCAGATAGGCCATGGCGGAGACGATCTCTGCCACGCCCGCTTTGTCATCTGCCCCCAGCAGGGTGCGCCCGTCGGTGACGATCAGTTCTTCCCCCACCAATTTCGCAAGGGCCGGGCAGTCAGCCAGGCGGATGAAATGCACGCCATCCGCCAGCGGGATATCCCCCCCGGTATAATGCAGGCGCGTGGGGCGCACATCCTTCCCGCTGACGGCGGGGGAGGTGTCCACATGGGCGATCAGCCCCAGCACGGGGGCACCTTCCTGCCCGGCGCTGGCCGGGAGGGTGGCGGTCACATAACCATAGGGATCCATGGTGGCGGCAAGGCCCAGCGCCGCCAGTTCTTCCCGGAGCAGGGAGAGCAGGACCCGTTCCCGGGCGGCGCTGGGATAGGTCTCCTCCCCCACGTGGGGATCTGAGGTGGTCTCATAGGATACATAGCGCAAAAAGCGATCCAGGGTCGTCATGGCTCCTCCTTGTACAGGTGTTTTTCTCATTATACCATGCGGCGGGGCAAAAAGCAAGGAAAAACCAATGGGCAAGATGCATAAAAATGCACGGGCATATCTGTGCAGAACGCGGAAAACCCCGGTGCGGGCAGGGTATACTGTTGCAATCGGCCCCGGGGTGTGCTAAAATAACAGTATCGCTATATTGGAATGAAAGGATGTCCTGTGATGAAAAAGATCCTTTGTATGTGCCTTGCGCTGTGTATGCTGGTGCTGGCCGTCCCGGCCATGGCCTGGCCGGTGGCCGCGGCGCCGGCCGTGGTGACCTCCTCCCTGCAAAAAGAGGGGAAATTGACGCGCCCCGCGATCCCCAAGACCTGGGCCGACTGGCAGAAAGAAAACCCCACCGGCACGCAGGAACAGTTTATAGACTACCTAGCGGCGGTGGAGCCCTATACGTACTCCGGTGACTGGAAATGCGGCGTGGTGTCTTTGCAGGATGGCAGTTTCTCCCCGATCCTGTACACACAGGTCATGGCTGCCAAGACGTATGACCAGACCTGGGATGTACAATGGGGCGTGACGGAGAAGGCCTACAAGGCGGCCATCGCCTCCCTGCGCGGTGGAAAGGCGGGGAACAGCCCGTGGGCCAGCGGCTACGGCGCCATGTATCTCAATACCTCCGCACCCATGACGGCGGTGCAGCCCTCGACCATAGGCGAAGTGTATGCCATGGTCTATACGGCTACCGCCAGCGGGACCGCCGCCTTCTCGTATGAAGACATTCAGATGGTGGAGGGCGGGAACTGCCTGTGCATCTGCGTGGACGGCATGCCCGTATTCCCGGCAAACGCTTCGCTTGGCGACCGCACGACCTGGTATAGCGGCCAGATGACGGCAGATGCCGTCAATGCGCAACTCTCCGCGCTGTCGGTGCAGGTGCTGCAGGGGGCAGAGATCTGGTTCTGCGTGACCAGGAATACGAACTGGACGAGCGTAGCCACGTACAATGGGGCCGCCGTCGGCTGCGCCCCGGCCGTCACGATCACCGTAGACAGTACGTTGCAAAACGCCCATACCGTGCGCTACCTGGGCAATAACGGTCTGCCGCGGGCACGCTTCGTCGTCGCGGACGGCACGGCCCTGCCGTCCGACCCCGGCGCCACCGACATGACGATGGGATACGATCTGGACGGGGACGGGAAGGCCGATACCTTGCCCGCCACCGTGCAGAAAGATCTGGATCTGGTGGCCATAGAGATCGCCAGCGGTAAAGACAAGTTTGCTGAGAATATGCCTACCAGGGATGGGGACCGCGTCGCCTTCTCCGGGAACTGGAAGATCGTGCACGGCCACTGGGACCGCGACATTGCCACCCTGGCAGAAGGGGTACAGCCGACCTGGTCCTGGTCTAAAGAGACGGGCCTGATCGACCGGGTAAATACGAGCGGGATCTTCGTCTCCTCGGAGGCCGGCTTGTGGGATGCCAACGGGGGCGGCATGTATTCCTATGGCAAATTCGCCGTGCGCACCACCGCCTCCTGCACGGCCAATGGCGTGCTCTATACCGCACCAGCGACCGGCTTCGTGACGCTGGACTTCAGCCGTCTGGCGGCCACGCGGGAGGTCAATGCCGGCACTACGACCGAAGCGCCCATCTCTTACTACTTCGCCATTCTGATGAATGGGAAGGTCGTCTGGCCGTCCAGCGGCCAGCCGTGGCACTATGAGGGAGATACCGTATATAATAATGATACCCTGCGCACGGAGGAGATCTTGGAGAAGGCGCGCGCGGTAGAAGCCTTCCCCACTTTGCTGTTACAGCAGGGGGATGAAGTAGCCTTTGTCGCCAATATGGGCAACTCTACCAGTTACATGTGCTACCTGGCCCCCACCGTAGAATATATCGGTCTGGCGCAGGGGGTGACCTGCACCGGGCTGGGGACGTCCTTAGGGGAGAGTTTCTCCCTGCAGTATTATCTGAAGGCCGATACCGGCGCCAAAGAAGTAGGGATCCTGTATCAGGGGAAGAAAATCTTGGGCGAAAAGCAGGCGGATGGTACCTATCTGGCCACGCTCCCCGGTATCGCCGCCAAACAGATGACGGACAGTTTCTCCGTGGAGCCGTATCAGGTGGTCGAGAAGGCAGGCGCCACGTATACCATGTATGCCACCCGCCAGACGGCCTCTCTGCGCCAGGTCCTGCTGGCAGAGATCGAACAGCACCCCGGGACCGTGGCGGAGGTCGCCCGCGCCGCCCTGTACTACGGGGCCGCGGCACAGACCTATTTTGATTACTATGCCGACACCCTGGCAAACGAAGGGGTCACTGCCCCCACCGTAACGCCGGCCGCCTATGCGGATGTCTATGCCCTGACCGGGGAGGGAGGCCAGGTCTCCTTCACGGCGTCTACCGTACTGCTGGAGGACACCGTAGCATGGAAGATCCTGTTGAAGAACGGGGCAGGCTGCACGGTCCAGCTCTCCCGCACCGCCGATTTTGCCACTGCGACCACGGCGGATGTCGTGTCCTGCGGCGCCGGTTCGTCCCCCGACCAGTATAAGGCCATCTTCCACGGCATCCCGTATGCCGACTATGGCACGACCCTGTACGCACGCGTGCTGGATGCCAGCGGTCAGGTGGTCTCCCCTCTGCGCCAGGTCCTGCTGGCAGAGATCGAACAGCACCCCGGGACCGTGGCGGAGGTCGCCCGCGCCGCCCTGTACTACGGGGCCGCGGCACAGACCTATTTTGATTACTATGCCGACACCCTGGCAAACGAAGGGGTCACTGCCCCCACCGTAACGCCGGCCGCCTATGCGGATGTCTATGCCCTGACCGGGGAGGGAGGCCAGGTCTCCTTCACGGCGTCTACCGTACTGCTGGAGGACACCGTAGCATGGAAGATCCTGTTGAAGAACGGGGCAGGCTGCACGGTCCAGCTCTCCCGCACCGCCGATTTTGCCACTGCGACCACGGCGGATGTCGTGTCCTGCGGCGCCGGTTCGTCCCCCGACCAGTATAAGGCCATCTTCCACGGCATCCCGTATGCCGACTATGGCACGACCCTGTACGCACGCGTGCTGGATGCCAGCGGTCAGGTGGTCTCCCCAACGCTGACGTACAGCATCGCCTCCTATGCATGCCGCACCGCGCAGGTGACAGATGTCAAGGCCGTGACGGATGCCCTGGCCACCCTGTGTGCCGCCCTGGACGCCTATCGCGCATAAAGAGAACTTAAAAAAAGGCCACCCCGCGCGTTGCGCGGGGTGGCCTTTTGATCTTGCTCAGTTCCGGTGGGAGAGAACGTCTTTTTCGTATTGGCGTACAGTATCGAACCAGGAGGCGTCTGCCGGCACCCCTTCCGTTTCGCAGTAATGTTCCCAGATGTCGCCAAAGGGCAGGCACTTGGCCTCCTCCCCCAGCACCATCATCTCGGTGAAGTTGCCATCATCCTGGCACTGCTTCATAGCGGCGTGCGGTTGCAGGAGGGCAAACAGGAGGGCCTTTTGCATATTGCGTGCCCCCATGACCCAGGCGGCCACACGGTTGATCGAAGCATCGAAATAGTCCAGCCCGATCAGCACCTTGTCCCATGCGTCACACCGCACGATCTCCTTGGCGATCTCCTTGACCTCATCTTCCAGCATGACCACGTGGTCAGAGTCCCAGCGGATGCCACGCGTGACGTGCAGGGGGATCTTATCAAAGAAGGGGAGCAGGGCCGGGATCTTGTCACTGACCACCTCGGTGGGGTGATAGTGCCCGTTGTCCAGCAGATTGTATACGCCCGGATGGCGGGCGGCGTAGGACATATAGAACTCGTTGGAGCCGGTCGTGTAAGACTCTACCCCAATGCCGAATACCTTGCTCTCCACGCAGTCGATCACGCCGTCCAGTTTCTCGGCAAAGACCTCATCCAGCGAGGCGGCCAGGCGCATGCGCGGCCCCAGGCGGTCGGCGGGCGTCTGCTTATAGCCGTCCGGGATCCAGACGTTGTTCAGCACGGGGGAGCCCAGTTCTTTAGCGATGGAGGCGGCGATGCGGCGGCAGGCGATGCAGTGGTCGATCCAGAAGCGGCGCACGTCCGGATCCGGGGAGGACAGCGTCAGACCGTCCTTGACCATGGGGTGGCTGAAGCAGGTGGGGTTGAAGTCGATGCCGTAGCCATGCTTCTTGGCAAAGGCGACCCAGGCGGCAAAATGCCGGGGCTCCAGCTTATCGCGATCCACATGCTCGCCCTCTGCAAAAATGGCGTAGCTGGCATGCAGATTGATGCGCTTCTTACCGGGGATCAGGGCGGCGGCCGTCTCAAAATCGGCCATCAGTTCTGCCGGGGTACGGGCACGGCCGGGGTAGTTGCCCGTGGTCTGGATGCCGCCGGAGAGGGAAGTAGCGGCCGCATCGAACCCGATCACATCATCCCCCTGCCAGCAATGGATGCTGATAGGCTTCTGGCGCAGTTTTTCCAGCGCTTCTTCTACCTGGATGCCGTAGGCGGCGAACTTTTCCTTGGCGCTTTCATAGCGGGACAGAGTCTCTTGCATAGGTATTCTCCTTTATATGATCTTTCATCGCCATTATAGCACATCCCCGCCTGCTTGTCAATCCTCGCATAGGGAAAAAACCGGGCCGGATGCACGATGGCATCCGGCCCGGGATCTGCTTTGCGGTTGCGCAAACGATCAAAGCTCAGCGAAATACTTGATGGTGCGGACCATCTGGCTGGTGTAGGAGTTCTCGTTGTCGTACCAGGAAACGACCTGTACCTGGTAGGTATCCTCGCCCACCTCGGTCACCATGGTCTGGGTAGCATCGAACAGAG
>CAYXDB010000055.1:0-10910 GCA_964463735.1 uncultured Ruminococcus sp.
ACGATGCTGAGCGAGGTGTTCGCCCGCCCGATCAACGTGCGCCTGCGCCCCGGCTATTTCCCCTTCACAGAGCCGGGCTTTGAGCTGGACATCAACTGCCTGATCTGCGGGGGTGAGGGTTGCCCCTCCTGCAAGAATTCCGGCTGGCTGGAACTGTGCCCCTGCGGCATGGTGCACCCCAACGTCCTGCGTGCCGGCGGCATAGACCCGGAGGAATACACCGGCTTTGCCTTTGGCCTGGGGCTGACGCGCCTGGCCATGATGAAATACGGCATCAAGGATATTCGCGACTTCAACAGTGGGGATCTGCGTGTCCTCTCACAATTTGCGTGCCAATAAGAGGAGGAGAAAAGAACTATGCTCATATCCATGAACTGGATCGGCGATTTCGTAGATCTCACGGGGCTGGACAAGAAAGAACTGATCCATCGTTTTACCCTCTCCACGGCGGAAGTGGAGGATATCTACTGCAAGGGGCAGGATACCCACGGCGTGATCGTGGCGCGTGTGGCATCGGTCGAAAAGCACCCCAATTCCAAAAAACTGCACCTGCTGAAGATCGATAACGGGCAGGAACTGGTCGATTGCGTCTGCGGCGCCCCCAACGTGCGCGAGGGGATGCGCGTGGCCTTCGCCACGGAGGGCGGTGCCGTTGCCGGTATGCCCATCCGCCGCACGATGCTGGCCGGCTATCCTTCCTGCGGCATGTGCTGTTCGGAAGCGGAACTGGGCATCAGTGCCGACAACAGCGGCCTGTGGGAGATCACCGATGATATCCCGCTGGGTACCGACATCAAGACCGTCTATGATATCGAAGACCTGATCTTTGAGGTCGATAACAAGTCCCTGACCAACCGCCCGGATCTGTGGGGGCATTACGGCATCGCGCGGGAGATCGCGACCCTGGCACAGCGCCCCCTGCGCCCGGTACCGGCGCAGGACATGGCCGTCTATGCCGCCCTGCCGCCCCTGCCCATCCAGATCGAGGACACCACCCTGTGCTATCGCTACACCGGCCTGCGTATCGAAAACATCCAGGCGCATGTCAGCCCGGTCAATATGCGCATCCGGCTCTACTATTGCGGGAGCCGCGCCATCAATCTGCTGGCCGACCTGACCAACTATGTGATGCTGGAACTGGGCCAGCCCATGCACGCCTTTGATGCACGCCGCGTAGATGCGATCGAGGTGCGCCGCTTTGACAAGCCCTTTACCTTCACCACGCTGGACGGCAATGACCACGAGATAGACCCGCAGACCCTGATGATCTGCTCCCACGGGCAGCCGGTCGCTGTGGCGGGCGTGATGGGCGGCCTGAATTCCGAGATCGAGGACGACACGACCTCTCTGCTCCTGGAAAGCGCCAACTTTGATGCGGTATGCATCCGCCGCTCCGAGTCCCTGCTGGGCATGCGGACCGACGCCAGCATGCGCTATGAAAAGTTCCTGGACCCGGAAATGACGGCTCTGGCCTCTGCCCGGTTCCTGCATCTGTTGCTCCAGGCGGCCCCGGAGGCCCGCGTGACCTCCTGCCTGACCGACTGCTATGTGCGCCACTTTGACCCCATCACGCTGACGCTGGATCAGCACTATATCGACCGCTATACCGGCATCACCATCTCGCAGGCGCAGATCGTGCAGACCCTGACATCTCTCGGCTTTGGCGTCACGGTAGAGGGCGATGTATACACCGTACAGGTTCCCTCCCACCGCGCGACGAAGGACGTGACCATCAAGGCCGATCTGATCGAAGAAATCACCCGTATCTACGGCTACGATAATTTTGACATCCAGACCACGCACAGCCCCCTGCGGCCGGTGCACCGCAGTGTGCAGAACCGGCAGGATGACCGCGCCAAAGATATCCTTTCGGCCATCTATGGCCTGCATGAGGTCCATTCCTATATCTGGGACGACAAGCAGTCCGACCGCCAACTGGGCATCGAAACACCGGAGAACGTCCGCGTGCTGAACGCCCAGACGCCGGAGCATGACACCCTGCGCCGCTCCATGGTGCCCACCCTGTTGCACTTTGCTTACAACGACCGCAGTTATGCCGACGCCTTCGGCCTTTACGAGATCGGCCGGACGGTGGAAGGGCTGGACGAGCATGGCAATTGCCGTGAGCGCAAGAAGCTGGGCATCCTGCTGTACGACCGCAATGCCAGTGAAGAAGCGCTGTATCTGCATCTGCGGGACATTCTGGCCCGCCTGTGCAGGGAGCTCAAGCACACGGACCTGCAATTCGTAGCAGGGGAAGGATGCTGCTACAACTGGCAGCACCCGGTCAACACGGCGGCGCTGATGCTGGAGGGGACCGCCTGCGGCTTCCTTTCTGCCCTGCATCCCACCACCGCCACCCGGCTGGACAAGCGGGCGTGCTGTGTCGTGGCCGAGGTGGATATGGATACGCTGGCGACCATCGCCCCGCACACCATCCACTATTGTGAGCCGTCCCGTTATCCCGGCATCGCGATCGATCTGACGGTGCAGGCCGACCCCCGCACCCTGGTGTTCTCCCAGATCGAGCCGCTCATCCGTCAGAACGGCGGTGATCTGCTGACCGGCGTGACCGTGGTGGATACGTATGAAGGCGAGACCGGTTCCTCCGTCACCTTCCGCCTGGCCTTTACCTCCATGGACAGGACCCTGTCCAAAGCGGAGATCCAGGGCGACATCGATACAGTGATCGCCGCGCTGGAAGCCGCCGGCATGCCCCTGAAAATGTAACGATCACGACACACGGGGTGCCATTTTTCTGAGAATGGGTACCCCGTGTGTTCTGTACAGGAGGAGAAAGGCCATGCAACAGCCGACAAACAACAGCGCCGCTATCCAGGCGCGCATAGACGCGGCCGCGGCGGCCGGCACGCGGGAAGTGGTGCTCCGCGGTGACTTCACGATCGACCGTGCTATCACGCTCCCTTCCGGCATCACCCTGATCCTGGACGGATGCCACCTGCGCCTGGCGGACGGCACCTTCTGCCGTATGTTCGTCAACCGGTCGGTCGCGTGCATCGATGCGGGGGAGGCACCTGTGCAGGACCACGACATCCACATCCAGGGGCGCAACGGCGCCACGCTGGATGGCGGCAACTATAACGGCCTGTCTGAGTGGAATTATGCCGCCAGCCCCTACCACATCTCGGTCAACAATCTGATCCTGTTTGCTAATGTGACCGGTTTTTCCATCTCTGGCATCCGGGTAGTCGCACAGCGCTGGTGGGCCCTCAATTTTGTGAACTGTGCGCAGGGGCGCCTGTCCTGCATCCATTTTGAAGCGGATGACACCCGCCTCCTGCCGGATGGCACGCGTGTACACGGCCTGACGTGGGAGGACTATGACTCCACCTACATCAAAAATGCGGACGGTATCGACCTGCGCCGCGGTTGCCACGACATCCTCATCGAGGATATTACCGGCTTCACCGAAGATGACACTATCGCTCTGACCGCCCTGCACGGCTCCACCGAAAAGCAGTATGCCGCAGGCGAGGTCTATGACGGTATCCACCACGTGACCATCCGCCGCATCCAAGCGCAGGCCTTCTGCACCATCGTGCGTCTCCTGAACCAGGGGGGCACGCGCATGCACCATATCACGATCGAGGATGTGACCGACACGGCCGATGGCACCCATATGGTACACGGCCTGCACGCCGTGCGCGTGGGGGACCCCCATCCCTACGGCGCACCGGGATACCCGCCGGAGGACATCACCATCCGGCGCATCCATGGCCGGGCCCCGATCGTCCTGTCCCTTGTGGGGCGCATCGTCCGTCCCTGCATCGAGGACATCTGCGGTACCGCCGCAACACAGGAACTGATCCGGGAAGAGGACGGCCCCCAGCTCTGACCCTACACGAACAGGAGGAATGCTATGAAGATCATGATCGCCTCTGACCTGCACGGAGATGCCACCGCCGTGCGGCAACTGTTACAGCGCTATGCCGAGAGCGGTGCCGAGCGGCTCCTGCTTTTGGGTGACCTGCTCTACCACGGGCCGCGGAACGACCTGCCCCCCGGCTACGCGCCGCGGGAGGTCATTCCCCTGCTCTCTTCCCTGTCGCCCGCCCCGTTATGCGTGCGCGGGAACTGTGATGCGGAGGTGGACCAGATGGTGCTCCCCTTCCCGATCCTTGCCGACTATGCACAGTTCTGCTGGGACGAATTGCGCATTTTCGCGACACACGGGCACCATTTCAGCCCGCAGGCTCTGCCGCCACTCGGCCCGGGCGAGATCTTTTTATACGGGCACACCCACCGCATGCAGGCAGAATGGAATGCCGCGGGCGTCCTGTGCCTCAACCCCGGCTCTCCCTCCCTGCCCAAGGGGGGCGACCCACCCAGCTACATGCTGTACGCATCGCGCACCTTCTCCCTCTACCACCTGGATGGGCACCTCCTCTCCACGCTCCGCCTCTGACCGGAGGCCGCGGGAACACGGTACGCGCAGAAAAGCGCCGCCTGGCAAAAGGCCGCATATGCGGCCCCGTTTTCAATAATACACAAAGAACACCCGCTATCGACTACGATAGCGGGTGTTCTTTCTATCCGGGCGCGGGTGCCTCAAGCCCCCTGCCACAAAAACAGATAGGGATAGACCTCCAGGATATCGGCGCCGGTGCGCAGATCCCAGAGGAAATAGAAGCTGAAGAAGACCGTGAGCACGGCCAAGGCCCAGCGGGCGACATGCTGCATCGCCTCACACGGGCGGTCGATGATGCGGGGTAGGAGCAGGGGGATGAAGGGGAGAAAATAGTAATTGACCCGCATGACGATCGCGCTGACCGGTGCAAAGATCTGTATGACGGTGACCAGCAACAGGATGTTGCGCAACACGCAGGTCTCATCGTCCAGCCCTTCTTCCTCCACCACCACGAAGGAGAACGCGCAGAACAGAACATACAACACCAGCATGCCATAGGCGCCGGTACTGCTGATCTCATTATAGATCGGCTTATAGGACGTGAAGCGCATGACCAGCTGGATCAGGGGGCGATTGCAGACGAAGAGCAGCGCCATGGCAGGGGCGATATACCACATATGCCGCCGCCGGATGCGGATGTGGCACAGGGGGTAGAGCAACAGGCACACCAGAGCCGACCGATGGAACAGGTAGCCGCCCAGCACCAACAAAAGGAAGCGGCGCAATTTCTTCTCCCGTGCGGCCTGATAGGCCAGCACGCCAAAGGAAACGGCGACGACCTGCCGCAGGGCAGAAAAATAGACCGGGAACATGCCGATATTCAAGAACAGCACGCAGGTCAGGTAGGGGTGGCGCACCTCGCGCAGGTAGAGCATGGCGGTGGGCATCAAGGAAAAGATGGCCACCAGGATCATCAGGAGGCGAAAGCCGCACGGCAGGCGCCCGAGCAGCCAGTTCAAAACTGCCCAGCCGGGCTCCACCCCCTGGTTGCGGGCCGATGTGATCATATCGGAGAGCAATTCGCCAGGGGACATGGCGGCATAGAGTTCCATATAATACTGGTAGGCCGCAAGATCCGTCCCCACCGTCTCCTTCCGGAAAAAGAGCAGGGCAAGAAAAAAGAGGAAGAAAGCCGCCACGGTGATCCGGTCCCGCTTGCGCTGGTCGCTCCAACTCAGCAGGCGGCCCATCGCCGGGGGGCCAAATTGCAACAGGCAATACGGAAGCATGATGCACACTCCTACATTTTAATACGCAGATACAGGCGCTTCAACCAGGCGACCAGCCCGGCATGCGCCCGCAGATACAGGCGGGAGAAGAAGAGGAACGGGCGCCACGCGGGGCGGGCGGCACCGGCTAAGGAAAATGCCTGGCGCCCCTCGATGTAGCGGGTCTTGCGATAAGCGTTGCGCCCAAAGCGATACAGCAGGTGGGCGTCCCCCGGCGCACGCTCCCGCAGGCAGGCAAGACTGCGTTGCCAATACATATCCTGCTCCGGATTGTGGTAGGAGAAGCCGATACTGCGGGATATCTGCCCGGCATGCACCCGCCCCTGCACCAGCGGTGCGGGCAACAGATGCAACCGATAGCCCCCCGCATACAGGCGATACCACATGTCCACATCGTTACACAGGCGCAGTGACTCATCAAACGGCCCCACGTCTGCAAAGGCAGAACGGTGGATCAGGCACCCGCACCCATGAAAGGAAAAGCGGGTCGGTTCTGCGATCCACGGCAGGGCATCCGGCATCCCTTCGATCTTATCGGCCAGGCGGCGCAGGGCACGGGGGCGGGCACGGCGGATGCAGGCGCCCGTTGCGTCGATCCAGTCTGCCCCGGTAAAGAAGATGTGGTGGGCAAAATCCGGGCTGTCTGCCAGCCCGGTCTCCTGGATATAAGCGATCTGGGCGCCCACCTTGTCGGGTGTATAGAGGTCATCGTGGCTCAGCCATGAGAACCATTCTCCCTGCATCTGGCGGATCCCCTCATTCAGGGCGGAGGAGGAACCGCCGTTCTCTTTATGGATATAGCGGATGCGGTCGCCAAAGGAACGGGCGATCGCCTCGGTCTGGCCACCGTCACAGGAACCGTCATCCACGACCAGCACTTCGATGCGGTCATAGCGCTGTGCCAGGGCGGAGGTGATGGCCTCGCGCAGATAATCCGACCCGTTATAGACCGGGATCACAATAGAGACAAGGGGGTGATAGGACTGCATGGGTTCCTCCTGCCGGTCACCCGGCGATGGTATCATGTTGTGGGGGCCTGTCCCGCTTTTTCCAGGCAGGCCTGGTAGATGGTGCGCATCTGCGGGGCCACGGCGGCACGGTCAAAGGCGCGGGCACGCTCCTGCCCGCACTGCCCCATGGCGGCACGCAGGGCGGGGTCGGTGGAAAGCGCATCGATCCCGGCGGCAAAGGCGGCCACATCCCGGCTGGCGCAGAGGATGGCATTCTCCCCCGCGCGGCACAGGTCCCGCGTCCCGCGATTATCAGCGGCCAGCAAAGGGAGCCCGGCGGCCATGCCTTCCAGCGCGGCCAGGCCCAGTCCCTCCCGCACCGAGGGGAAGGCACAGATATCGGCGGCGCGATAGAGGGCGGAGACGGCATCGCAAAATCCGATCAGGTGGAAGCGGTCAGATACCCCCAGTTTTTCGGCCAGCGCCAGCAGGGACGCACGCTTCGCCCCTTGCCCGGCGATGGCGTAGTGCACCGTGCGGCAGGAGGCCGCGGCCATGGCACGCAGGATGGTGGCATGGTTCTTATTGGCATTGAGCTCCCCGACCGACACCATCAGGCAGGCGTCCTCCGGGACGCCCAGTGACTGGCGCACGGCGCGGCGCTCCTCCCGATCCCCGGTGGGGGCAAAACGGGCGGTATCGATCCCCACCCCGGGGACATAGACTGTGCGGTGCGCCCGGAATTTGCGCGTGGCGCGTGCATAGTCCTCCTGATTGATGGTGATCAGCACGTCCGTCATACGGGAACAGCGCTTTTCCACCGGGTACAGGAGCAACCAGTTCTTGCCGGGGGCGCCGCGGTAAAAGTGAAATCCGTGCGCCGTATAGATCGCCGGCAGGCCTACGCGGTGCGCCGCCAGGCGTGCCAGCGCCCCCCCGATGGGAGAATGGCAGTGCAGGAAGGTATAGTGCTGTTCCTGCATCAGGCGGTGCAATTGGCGATAGGCGGTGCAGTGCCGCCCCCATAGTTGCAGGCTACGGGAAAAATCGATCTGAAAATAGGGAATATGCCGCGCGGCCAGTTCTTCTTGCAGGGCGGCGACCTTCTCAGGGGGACAGGTGCTCCCCTCGATGAAATTACAGGCTACATGTACCTCGCACCCCATCTCCTGTAACAGGCGGATATCCGGCATACAGAACTGCTGGATCATGGAGGCGACCGAGGTAACGATCAGGACTTTTTGCATGATATCTCCCTTTTATGGCAAGGAAGGACGGGGGCCTACGGCTCCTCTGTCCGCCGAATGGACGTGGGCAGGTCCACGCGGGCATATTCCTCGCGGTATTCGCTCATTGCGCGGTCATAGGTCAAACTGCCAAAGGCACGGTCCACCGCACCGCTGAAATGACGCAAGAGGCGCAACACAGGGGTCATCCCCCGCACCAGATGCACCCGGTGCCCGTGCGCCTGTGCGATCATCTGCACCAGGTCGCTTGTGCAACTGTACGTGGCATTCTGCGGGAAGAAAGTGCCCCTCTCCTCATTTTCTATCATCAAACGGATGAATTCACACAGATTTTCAATATACAGCATGGAGCGCTCGTTCTCCACGTGGGGGAAAAAAGGCAGGCGCTGTGCCAGGCGGGACAGGGCGGGATAATTCCCGCGGCTCCCCTTGCCATAGATCATCGGGGGGCGCAGGATCACCACGCGGAAATGCGCGTCCTCCAGCGCGTGCAGGGCTTCTTCCGCCCGCAGTTTGCTCTCCCCATAGCAATTGGCCGGGGCGAGCGGGGTATCCCGCGTGATGTGCTTCCGCCCTCCCACGGGGGAGCTGGCGCCATACACGATCGCACTGCTCATGAAAATGAACTGCCCCACCCCGCAGGCGCGGGCATGCGCGGCAGTCTGTTGCGCTAGGAGAGTATTGACACGGTAATAGAGTTCCTTCCGCTCCGGCGAGATGCGCCCGCTGTCCGCATGCGCGATACCGGCCACGTGCAACACGCAGTCATATCCGGCAAAGGAGGTGTCCTGCCAGTGGGGGTCCTGCATGTCCAGCGTATCGACCGTGTAGGCCTCCGGCCAGGCGGCAAGATAGGCAGAGACCGACGTCCCGATGTAACTGCCGGCCCCTGTGATCAACACCCGCTTCATGACGCCTGCCCTCCCTGCCCATCTTCTGCCTCATGGTCTTCCGGAGGGGTCTGGCGCTGCGGCTTGCCGGCGCCGCCCTCCACTACGCCGCGGCGGGAGAGGACTGCACCGACCGTGCCGAAAAAGCAACGGCAGTCAAACAGGAAGGACAGGCGCTGAACGTACTCACCGTCCAGGCGCGCCTTGACATCGTTTTCCAGTTCATCCCGGCCGTTGATCTGCGCCCAGCCGGTCAGGCCGGGGCGCACGGCATTGGCCCCGTACAGGTCCCTCTCTGCGATCAGGTCCTCCTGGTTCCACAGGGCGGGGCGCGGGCCGATCACGCTCATGTGCCCGACGAAGATATTGAAGATCTGGGGCAATTCATCCAAACTGGTCTTGCGCAGGAAACGCCCCACGCGCGTGATGTACTGCGCCGGGTCCTGCAACAGGTGGGTGGGCACATCATGCGGGGTAGATGTCTTCATCGTGCGGAATTTTAAGATGGTGAAATATTTTTTGTTCCGCCCCACGCGCTTTTGCGTAAAAAAGACGGGACCAGGATCGTCTAGAAAGATCGCCACAGGCAACAGGAGCCACAGCGGCAACAGAAGCAAAATGCCCATAAGCGACAGCAGGATATCCAACAGCCGCTTAAGAAAATATCGGTACATGGTTTTCCCTCATATGTATGTTCTGCGCACGTGCGCCGGTATCGCAGACAATACCATTGTATATAATAGCACAAACGCGCCGGTTTGTCAACTCTTCCTGGCAAAAGGGTCCCGCGCACCGGGCGGGCCCTTTCGCCGGGGTACCCTACCCAGCGTAGGTAAGGCAACAGAGCAACACCGTGCTGACCGCGCCGCCGCAGAGCAGACCGGCAAGAAACATCCACACAGGCATGCGCCCCCTTTCACCTGTACTATATGGTGCCGCGGGCCCTCCTGCCACACGCGCGGGCCCTTCTCTGGTATACCCATTTTCCCCGCTTTCTTGCATGCGCGGCAAAAAAGCAGGCCGAGCTGTTTGAAAAGGCGCCATAGCGGGCATCCTTTTCTTGTCACAGACAGCAGAATGGCGACAAAGCAGGTATTTTTCCCCCGCGCCGTGCACTATTTGTTACAAAAAAGAAAAATTTTCCCTTTCCCCTTGCATCTGCGGCCGGAATGTGCTACAATAAGTTGGAATGACCTGTGTCATTCTTTACCATACGTCAAAAATTTTTTATATACGGAGGACAAAATCATGGCAGTTAAAGTTGCGATCAACGGCTTCGGCCGCATCGGCCGTCTGGCATTCCGCCAGATGTTCAAGGCAGAGGGCTATGAGATCGTTGCCATCAACGACCTGACCAGCCCGGCAATGCTCGCTCACCTTCTGAAGTACGATACCGCACAGGGCGGTTATTGCGGCAAGATCGGTGAGAACACCCACACCGTTTCCGCGACCGAGGATTCCATCATCGTGGACGGCCAGGAGATCAAGATCTATGCAGAGAAGGATGCGAACAACTGCCCCTGGGGCGCTCTGGATGTAGACGTGGTGCTGGAGTGCACCGGCTTCTACTGCTCCAAGGAGAAGTCCATGGCACACATCAACGCAGGTGCCAAGAAGGTCGTTATCTCCGCTCCGGCTGGTAATGATCTGAAGACGATCGTCTACAACGTGAACAACAACACCCTGACGGCTGATGACCAGATCATCTCCGCCGCATCCTGCACCACCAACTGCCTGGCACCGATGGCCAAGGCACTGAACGATACCTTCCCGATCGTGAGCGGTATCATGACCACCGTCCACGCCTACACCGGCGACCAGATGATCCTGGACGGCCCGCACCGCAAGGGCGACCTGCGCCGTGCCCGTGCCGGCGCCGCCAACATCGTGCCGAACTCTACCGGCGCTGCTAAGGCTATCGGCCTGGTCATTCCTGAACTGAACAAGAAGCTGATCGGTTCCGCACAGCGCGTGCCGGTCTCCACCGGTTCCACCACGATCCTGGTGGCTGTGGTAAAGGGCAAGAACGTCACACCAGACGCCATCAACGCCGCTATGAAGGCACAGGCCTCCGAGTCCTTCGGCTACAATGATGAGCCGATCGTCTCCTCCGATGTCATCGGCATGCGGTATGGCTCTCTGTTCGATGCTACCCAGACCATGGT
>CAYXDB010000056.1:0-10880 GCA_964463735.1 uncultured Ruminococcus sp.
ACCAACGACCTGTCGGGTATGAACCGAATGCTCTAGCCAACTGAGCTATTCCGCCGTTTTCATAACAGCCATCATATTATACCACGGACTTCCTCTTTTGTCAACCGTTTTTCAAAAAAAACTTATTTTTCCCCAAACGATCTGCCCGGCCGGCGGCGGGAGCGCGTTTTCACGACACACGCCCCCGCTTTCCCGCCGCAATGCCCCGGCAAAGAGGGCCGCGAGAGAAGGTCTATTCCCGCGGTCTTTTCCGATGCAACTTAAAACTACTGCGGTAATAGGAGATGAGCCCCTGCTGCTGCATCAGGGACAGTTCCCGCGACAGAGACGCGCGGTTGACCCCCAGATAGGCCGCGAGAGAAGCCCGGTCAAACGGGACGGTAAACGTATCGGCCCCGGTGCGCTGTGCCCATTCGGCAAAAAAGGTGTTCAATTTTTCCCGCAGGGTCAATTTGGACAGGATCTGGATACGGTCGTTCATCGTCAGGGCGCGGGCGGCCAGTGTGGCCGTAAAACGGTCCTGCATCTTATGCACCATGGGGTCTGCGGGATCGGCATGGCGCAGGGCCAATGCATTCAGCCACAGGAGCTCTGCCCCCTCCGGCGTGTAGATGTACACCGGCGACGCAGGGATCGCCAGATAGCACAGCGACTCCCCAAACGTCCCCCCGGGCGTGACGTTGGACATGAGCATGGGCTCATCTGTCAGGTCATCCGTGCAGACGCGCACCGTGCCGCGCAACACCAGGCCAAAGGCGGTCAGCGGTTCCCCGGCGCGATGCAGAAAGGCCTGGCGCGCATACCGCTGGCGCCGCGCCTGTAACAGGACCAGCGCCGCGGTCAATTCCTCATCTGGCAGGCCGGAAAACAAAGGGCAGGCACGCACATAGGGGTCCTCTTCCAATCGTTCGGAGGTCACTTTTTCTTTTCTCATACATATTCCTTCCTGCGGGGGCGCGGCGCCGCGTATCTTTCTCTTTCCATTATACCATAAAAACGGCAGAGAAGCCATGTTTCCCTGCCGTTTTTAGCAAACAGTGTGATCTTTTTAGCGCAGTTGTGCGACATACACGCGGTCGGTATACTGCCCAAGAGAAGCCAGCGTGACACCGGCCCCCGTCTGGTAGACCGTTGTCCCCTCGCACCACAGGGCACCGAACCCTCCCTGCGCGGCGGCAGAGAGCAAGGCATCCTCCCCCCATGCATCTGTGCAATACAGCGGGGCGACTGCCAGCGCCAAAGAGGCACACCGGCCGTCTGCGGCATAGACGAACAAATCATCCAGTGCCGTATGGCACAGGCCATCCGCCGCGGAAAGATACAGAGAACGCATGGTGCCGTCCGCGGCCTGATAGAAGCGGGTGCTCTCCCAGGTCGTCACAGCAAAGGCGCGGCACTCGACCAGCGCCATAGGGCCGGTATAGGAAAAGGAGGCCGCATAATAGAGGGTATCCCCTTCCCGCTCATACAACTGCCCGGAAAAAGAGGTGCTGTCGTCCAGCGTGCGCGTAAAACCGTCACAGGACGTCAGCGTGCCATGTGTATAGCCATGGGCCAGCAGGCGGTCTGCCAGATAGTCTGCGACAAAGGCATTCTGCAACCACCCCAGGTCAAGGAACCGTGTGATCTCCTCTGCGGCGGCATATTGCAAATAGGCCTCCCCTACGCACAGCCGCACGGTGTCCTCCCCCCGCAATTCCAGGTGGATGGACGCCGCATCCTGCGCATAGGTGGCCACCTCGCGGCAAAAAGCGCCGATGGCCGCGTCGCTATACGGGTCATAGGATGCATCCTGCGAGGTCAGCAGGCTCTCATAATAGCCAACGACCGGGCCCAGATACACCGTCCGATCGCCGGAGGCGACCAGGGTGCACAGGGCATTGTACAGGGCGGGATCCACCTTCACATCGGTATTGGGATGGGCGTTCACCGCGGCCAGATTGGTCCCTTTTTCGTCCTGCGCCGTGGCAGAAAAGAGCGTATAGGCCTGTGCGGTGATCTCCGTCCACAGGTTGTTCAGCGCCCGGTATTCCGCCGTGGGATCCGCGCCGT
Organism: uncultured Ruminococcus sp.; assembly: GCA_964463735.1. GTDB lineage: Bacteria > Bacillota > Clostridia > Oscillospirales > CAG-272 > UBA1740. The sequence continues at coordinate 2,053 of CAYXDB010000056.1, forward strand.
CCCGGCCGATATCATATTGCAGGGAAAAATCCGCGCGGCAGGACAGCCCATCGCCGTCCGCCCCCTCAATGATCTGCCAGCCGGCTGACTGGCTGATGCAACTGTGGATGCCAACGGCAAAGGAAGCCGCCGCCAGGGCGATCAACAGCACTACCGCGATCAGGCGACCGCGGAAGTGCTTGTCCGATAATGCGACCCGCTCGACCGGTTTGACGGGCGGGGTCTTATCCCCGCCGCCCCATCTGTGCTGTCTCCCCATCGATCACAGCGCAGCCGCCAACAGGCAGACGCCGAAGATGGCCACGACAGCGGCAAGGAAGGAGAAGCCGATGATCGCACCTTTTTTGCAGGCCTTATAGTTACGGATGTGGCGATGCCGCTTGAACAGCGCCGCGCCGATCGCGCCAAAGACCGGCAGGAAGAAGGAGCCAACGGTATACCAGATGCTCCCCGTATCGTGCAACGGTGCCTCCAGCACCTCATCGCTCACCGCGATGTTTTCCCCCGCAGTGCGCTCGGCCATATACTTGGCCATCTCCTCCGGTGTCAGGATCGTCACCGACTGCAGTGGCTCTCCCTTTTCCCGCAGGGCGCGGTACTCAGCCAATTCTTTTTCATTGCCGTACACATAGTGGTCATGCCCGATGCATTGCAAAGAGGGCTTTTCCTCGCTATAATCGTGCACAGACGGATCGTAAGTGAAGAGCGCCTTGTTCTTCTCCAGCTCCGGATCCGGGATCGGCACAGCCGAGATCAGAGAACGCGTGTACGGATGCAGCGGGTAATTGAACAGTTCCTCCGCCTCTGCGACCTCCACGATGTCCCCTTTGTAGATCACGCCGATACGGTCCGAGATGAACCGGACGATAGACAGATCATGCGCGATGAAGAGATAGGTGGTGCCGCGTTCCCGCTGAAATTTCTTCAACAGGTTCAGCACCTGGGCGCGGATAGACACATCCAGTGCCGAGATCGGCTCATCGGCTACGACCAGCTCCGGCTCCATGACCATGGCACGCGCCAGACCGATACGCTGGCGCTGGCCACCGGAGAATTCATGCGGATAGCGCGTCAGATGCTCCGGCAACAGGCCTACCTCGCGGATCATATTCTCCACCTTTTGCACGCGGTCTGCCTCGTTTTCATACAGGTGGAAGTTGTACAGCCCCTCCGAGATGATATAATCCACCGTTGCACGCTCGTTCAGCGATGCGGCCGGATCCTGGAAGACCATCTGGATGTTCCGGATGACCTCGCGGTCCAGCGAATGCGGGATGCGCCCGGAGATGGGCACGCCCTTGTATTCGATCTGCCCGGCGGCGCAGGGATTGACACGAATGACCGCACGGCCGATCGTGGTCTTGCCGGAGCCGGACTCGCCCACCAGGGAAAACGTCTCGCCCTTGTAGATATCAAAAGAGGCATTTTTTACCGCGCGCACAGCGCTGTCGCCCCGGCCAAAGGTAATGTCCACATTCTTGAGGGACAGGAGCACCTCGCGCCCATTTTCGGCGATCGGCCCATGCGCAGGCAGATGGGTCACATCCGTCGCCTTCTTTTTCCAAAACTTAAACACGGTCGCCCTCCTCAATATGATATGTGCGCATCAGTTTTTCGTGGATGTTCTGAATGATCTCCGGCTTCTCCATCTGCGGGGCACGGGGATCAAGCAACCACGTCTTGGCATAGTGCGTATCACTGACGCGGAACATCGGCGGCTCCATCAAAGTATCCACCTTCAGGCAATAGGGGTTACGCGGCGCAAACGGGTCGCCCACGATCTTGTTGTACAAGGAGGGCGGCGTCCCGGCGATGGAATACAGCTTGGTATTCCGCTCGGCCAACTGCGGCAGGGAGGAAAGCAGGGCCCAGGTGTAGGGGTGGCGGGGGTCATAGAACACCTCGTCCACGCGCCCGACCTCCACGATCTGCCCGGCATACAGCACGGCAACGCGGTCGGCCACGTTGGCCACCACGCCCAGGTCATGCGTGATGAATACGATCGTATAGCCAAATTCCTTCTGCAGGCCCTTGATCAGGTCCAATATCTGTGCCTGGATGGTCACGTCCAGCGCCGTAGTCGGCTCATCACAGATAAGGATCTTGGGGCGGCAGGACAGCGCAATGGCAATGACGATACGCTGGCGCATACCGCCGGAATACTGGAACGGGTAGTCATCATACCGTTTTTCGGCATTCGGGATGCCCACCTTCTTCATCAGGATCAGCGCCTGCCGTCTGGCCTCGCCCTCCGAGCAGTGCTGGTGCTTCATGATGATGGAGGAGATCTGCTTACCGATCGTGATGACCGGGTTCAGCGAGGTCATCGGGTCCTGGAAGACCGTGGCGATACGGCGGCCGCGGATCTGCGTCCAGTCCTTGTCATACTTCACCTTAGCCAGGTTCAGCACGCAGGTGCCGTGCAACTGCGTCTCTGTCTCATCCAGATAGCGCACGCGGAATACGACCGCATCAAAGACCGTATTGCGCACTGCCTCGTCGGTCAGATCCAGCCCCTGGCGCATCGCCACGCGGAAGGCGCGCAGCAGACGGTTGATGAGCTGCAGTCGGCGGGTCAGGGAATAGCGCCCCACCGACAGATAGATCTCTTTGGCGATCACCGTGTTCAACTGTGCCGCCTCCGGCGTGATCTCTTTGGCGATCTCTTCTTTGTAACGGAGGCGCAGGGCCGCCATCTGCTTGGTATACGCGGCGCCGTAGGCGGCGTCCGCCTTTACGGCACGCACACGGGCGGCAGTGGCCTCTTTGCTGGCCTTGGCCAGCGCCTTGATCTCTGCATCCAATGCGGAGATGCGGGCGGCCAGTTCATGCACGCGGCTCTTTTCCCGCGCGGGATCCAGCGTCTGCTTGAGGTTGTAGGCCTCGGCACGCTGATAGCGTGCCTCCTCCAGCTTTTCGGCATAGGCGCGCCGCTCTTCCTCGCTCAGCGCCATGCGGGCCTCACGCTCCGCCTTCAGCGCCTGCATAGCAAGATAGGTCTCCGCCCCCCCTTGCAGGCGGGCACTGCGGTCGAGCGATGACTGCATCCGGCGGAGCAGGGAACGCGCCACACGGTTTAACCCTACGCACGTGTCGGCCAGGGTCTCATCCTGAAAGATGATATCCCCGTGGTCGATATAGCCGTTGTCATCCAGCATACCGGCAAAAGTCTTGGTAAAGACCGACTTACCGGAGCCGGACTCGCCAACGATGGCGATAGACTCCCCTTCCATAATGTCCAGAGAGATCCCGCGGATGGCCGTTAGAACACGGCCGCGGACGCGGAATTTGACCTCCAGATCCTTGACGGAGAGCAGTACGTTCTTCTTTTCTTCCATACTGTCCCTCCTTACATATGGGTACGCGGGTCAGAGGCGTCACCCAGGTTCTGCCCCACCACGTACAGCACCACCGTGATGATGGAAGCCACGGCGACCGGCACCCAGAATTCAACATTCCAGGCGGTAAACATGTATTGCTGTGTCGACTCGATGATCTTACCAAGCGATTCCTCCTTCATACCGATGCCGATATAGGAGAGGAACACTTCATAAGAAATATAAGACGGGATCTCTGTGGCGGCCAGCGTCACGATCACGGAAGTCATAAATGGCAGGATATTCTTCAGCGCGATCTTGAGCGTGGAGGTGCCCAGGCAACGGGAGGCCAGATTGTACTCCCGGTCGCGGATGATGACGACCTGCGTCCGGATGAAATAAGCGATGCCCAGCCAGCCCGTGACCGTCAGGGCGAAGACCATCGTCCAGAAGGTCGCCGTCAAGATACGCACCAGCACGGCGATCAGGAGCACATACGGGACGTTACCTATGATGTTATATACTTCTGTCATCACGATATCCACGCGTTTGGAAAAGCCCCAAACGGCACCCAGCACCACGCCGATCAGCATATTGATGGCGGCGCAGGCCAGCGCAAGCGAGACCGATATGCTGGCGCCGTACCACACAGAGTCAAAGGTCGACTGGCCATAACTGCCGGAGCCCAGGATCCAGTGTATGCTGGACCCATACCGGTCCATCGCCGCAGAAGCGGAAAGGTGCTTCCCGTCCGAATCGGTGATGTTGATCCACGGGTCTACCTCCGGGTCATACTGGATAATAACCGGATAGATATACGCGAAGATGATGACCAATGCCAGCAGGGAAATGAAAATGATATTGCTCTTCTTACGGAAGAACACACGCAAGACAGACCGCCAGTAGGAATAGCGCGGCGCAGTGATCTTTTCAGATTCCGCCTCGTTGTGATCCACCGGGGCAAACAATTCCGCCTCTGTCATGCCGAATTCGTCTAAATTCACTTGTTTTTCCTGCATCATGATCACCTTGCTTTCGAGGTATAGGATATTCTGGGATCGACCCAGGACATAAGTACGTCACCCAGGATAAGAGAAACGACCGACAGCACCGCATAGAAGAGGGTCAGCCCCACGATAACACCGTTATCATACTGGTTGATCGCCCGCACCAGCATACCACCGGCACCGGGGACGCCGTAAACGCTTTCTGTAATGATGGCACCGGAAAGCGCTCCAAAAATAGCGCCGGGGATACCGTGCACGATGGGGATGATGGCATTTTTGAGGATATGCTTGGAGAAGATCTCCCCCTCAGAGAAGCCGACCGACCGTGCAAATTTCACATAATCCGAGTTCATCTGGTCGATCATATAGCGGCGGATCCATTTCATGAGCGAACTGATGGAAGGAAGCGCCAGCGAAACGATCGGCAGAACGAACATCAGCGTATTCAATTCGTCTATTTCAAACCGCGTAGGTAACCCCATCGCATTTCCCAGCGCATTGAACATAAAGATGTAGGCAAGGGAGGGGACGGCAATGATAAAGATCACATAGACCGTGCCCAATTTATCGATCCAACCATCTTTGTTCCGCGCCATGATCACGCCAAGCGGGACGCCCAGCACGTAAGCGATCACCACAGAGATCAAACCGATGACAAAGGAGAAGCCCAGTTTGGAATAACTGTTCTTATTCATGGTAAATGACGTGTAATCATCGGTAAACCGCTTGGTGTAAAACGAGGAGCCGCTCGAATAAGAATTGGGGGAATAGGTAGCAGAATGCAGATCATCTGCCACTTCCTCCGTCATGCCGGTCGGCCAGATGACGGTGGACTGCACCAGTTTCCCCTGCGACTGCGTCATCGTCTGGAAGACATCCACGCCCCGATTGACGGAATAGGACAACCCCAGGTTCAAATGGATAAGGTTCTGATGTACGTAGGGGAAATTGCCATCACAATACAAAAGATATTTATACTGGGTACCGTTACCCATGATAGCCGGTGAAAATGCCCCATTATAGGCCGGATCATACAGTGTGAAGGTAATGCCGCGATCCGCGATATCTTCTTCAACATAATGCACACTGTCCAGACTTATCAGGCCGGAAAAATACTTCCAAAGGCGATTGATCAGCGGCTTGTCCTTATAAGCAAAAAGCTGCTGTGCACCGCCGGGTTTCAATTTCCCACCGGCCTTCATAGCGTCCAGGCGCGTGACGGTATAGCCCTGGCTCTCGTAATAGGTGGTGAACTGGCGCACAGCCTCCGCCACCTCCGGGCTATCGTCCTCCGCCGTGTAACCAAATTGTACCAGGCGCAAGCGTTCTTCCTCTGTGATCAGCCCCTGCTCCTGCTGTTCCAGCAGGTAATCCGCATACGGCACATAATCCAGATACTCATAACTTTCCCAACTGGAATATTGGTATACCACACGATCGTTATTGGTCTTTTTGGAATACATGGTGTCAGCGCGGAAAATGTCCTCGCGATCCACGCAGGAATATACGAGGATCATGACCAGCGCCACCACCGCCAGCACAGAAAGCAGACTTCGCAAAAGTCTGTTCAACAAATACTTCGACATAAGGGTCACCTTTCCTGTATACTATGGCAAAGAGGGTAGGCAAACAACACCTACCCTCTCGCCACATGGTTATAGGGGATTTATGATCAGTTCAGACCGATCATCTTGATCATCGAACCACCGTTCGGCAGGAAAGTATCCAGATAGGAGGACGGGTCACCATAGTCCGGTCCCCAACCGGAAACGTCATAAATGTCGTAGTTGCAATCGCTCGCATCCGAAGCGAGGTAACCAACAGAGTACCATGCAGAAGACTTCGAAGCTGCTACGAGATTCACAACGACCAGCTCGCCCAGCGAGTCCTCAACGCTCTTCTTGAAAGCCTGTGCAGAGGCATTATAGGAGGTAGAAGCAGCAAAGCAAGGCATATCCAGCGTGATCGGATTATCCTTCGTAACGGTAACACCGGCAGCCTTCAGTTCTTCAATAGCGGCAGCCAGGTATTCTTTAGCGGCCGTTACATCGTAATAACCATCAAAACCGGAAGAAGAACCGGTACCGGCAGAACCACCCGTGGGATCCCAGACCTTGAGCTTAGAGCCATCGGCCGTCAACTGTGCCTGAACGATCTCGCCATAGTACGTGCCAGCCTTAAAGGTCTTCCACTCGCCGTTGATCTCGATCTTGATGTCGCGCTCCAGCGCTACGAACTCACCCGGCGTATACATATTCTGCATGCCGTTCAGTTTTGCATCCTCGCCGACCAGCGCTGCGTTGTAAGCCTGACGGTCCACAGAGTGGAGCAGAGCAAGGCGGAAGTTCTTGTTATTGAGTGCTGCCTTCGTAACCGCCTTCTGAGCCTCCGTCTGCGTGGAGTCCATCTCCTCGTACCCACTGGTTGACCAGGACTGACGATTGATATTGTAGAAAGCAGAGAAGGTCGTAGCATCCGTGCCGCTGACGTATGCATACTTATCAAAGTTGCCGTCTTCCGCAGCCTTCTGCTTGGAAGTTGCATTCAGACCGGCGCCGTCCAACGTGCCGGCTATAGCATAGTTGTAGGTCTGCAGCGGATCCTTACCATCGACATAGATCATTTCGATCTTCTCCATGTTCATGTGATCAGCTTCCCAGTAAGAAGCATTCTTCACAAAGGTGATGGAGTTCTCGGTCGTGTAGCTGCTGATCAGATACGGGCCGCAGTACAGAATGGTCTCCGGAGAGGTACCATAATTTTTGCCCTGCTGGGTGACATAATCCTTGTGCACCGGCAGGAAGGTGTTATAAGCCATCATGGAGAGGAAGTAAGAGCAGGGAGCTGTCAGCGTGTACTGCACAGTCTTGTCGTCCAAAGCCTTTACGCCAACTTCGCTGAACTGCGCCTTCTTGTTCATGAAAGCATCAGCATTCTTGATCACGCCGCCGGCAATATAACCAACGCCATCATCACCAGCCGTCAGCACGCGCTCCAGACCGTCCACAAAGTCCTGTGCGGTCAGATCAGCGTATTCCTGGCCCTGCTGGGTGACCCACTTCAGACCATCACGCAGCGTGAAGGTGTAGGTCAGGCCGTCCTCAGAAACGGTCACATTGTTAGCCAGCGCGTAGGTCAGACGACCCTCGCAGTCATAAGAAAGGAGAGAATCGATCGTGTTCACGATGAATTCCGTATCAGCCGAACGATACGTCCAGAGGATATCCCACGTCTGCGGGTCGGAAGAATAGGTCAGTTTGTAAGAGTTCTTGAAGGTATAGCCCTTGCCAGTCAGATACTCTTTAGCAGCTGCCTGATAAGTACCGGTGCCCTTCTTCTCAGCATACAGTGCCTTCAGCGCGGTTCTGTCCGCTGCGGTGATCAGTTCGGTCGTCACCAATACGTTGGTGTAGCGGTCGCTGTCGAAGCCCCACAGCACGTTGTTAGCCGTGTTGGGAACCACGCGGGAGATCGCATAGTTACCACCCTGTGCACGGGAAGGAAGCATAACACCAGCCTCCAGGAACTTAGCCTCAGCCAGTGCCATAACAGCGTAACGGGCAGATACATCCGTCTCAGCCTTTGCAGCCAGGTAGTAGGTGTAGAAATCGCCCAGGACGGTCTTGTAAGTCGCCCAGTCCGTGTAGTCCGCATAATCCGCATCGTTGACCAGGGTCAGATTCGGAGTTACGGTCAGTTCGCCAGTAGCGCCGCCATTGCCAGTAATGCTTACCACATCGCGGGAATAATTATCCTTCGGTGTGTCAATCGGCTTATTGGGGTCTACCGGGTCGGTGCAGGCAGCCGCAAAGGGCACGATCATGCACAGAACCAATAAAAGTGCCAATACCTTTTTCATGATGTTTTCCTCTTTTTAAAAAATTTATATATGCCCAGGTGGGATATATACTAAAGGAAGGATCTACTACCACGCACCGCAGCAGGCCGCCAGGCGGGTGCCGCAAGCATGCCCGCGCCAGACCGGCCGCGAAAAATTATGCATGCGCGTGGGGCGGGAAAATGAAATTCCCGCGCGGGATTTATGCAAGCCGGGGGAACGAATATTTCACCCCGCCCCGTGCGATCCCTGTATAATGGATACGTGCATTATAGCAAAAAGGCCCATCCGTGTCAACCATATATACCAAACTGGGATGTAAATATGGCGCTTTATGCCGCGCGGAATGCAAAAACGCCCGCAAAATACCCTTGCTTTCTCGGTTTTGCAGCTTTTCCTGCATTTTATTCCCTTCCCCGCCCGCACGGCACAGGGTTTTTATGCACCAGGGGTGAATTTTTATTCGCCCGCGCGCCTTGCCGCATCCGCCGCATTGCGTATATATAAACAAATTGGAAGAGATCGACCGCGGCGATTTCATTGGAAAGAGAAAAGTGGGGAGTGCAGAGTGAAAAAGTAAAGATCCTCGGTAGCTTGCTACCGAGGATCTTTGGTGGGCCATCGGGGACTCGAACCCAGGACCAACCGGTTATGAGCCGGTAGCTC
>CAYXDB010000057.1:0-10841 GCA_964463735.1 uncultured Ruminococcus sp.
GGCCCTTCCTTTATGTGATGCAAGAATGCAGGGGAGAAGTTTTTTTGCGCGGGGTGAAGACAGCGTCAGCAAACGCCCTGCCACTTCATGGCCTCGGCCACCTTCAGGAACCCGGCGATGTTGGCGCCTGCCACCAGGTTGCCCGCACAGCCGTATGTGGCGGCGGCATCGGCGGCATTTTTGTATATGTTGCGCATGATGGCATGCAGTTTCTCGTCCACCTCTTCGAACGTCCAGGAGAGGCGCATGGAATTCTGGCTCATCTCCAGCCCCGAGGTGGCTACCCCGCCTGCATTGGCCGCTTTGGCCGGGGCAAAGAGGACACCGTGCGCCTGGAAGAGGGCAATGGCCTCCGGTGTGGAGGGCATATTGGCGCCTTCCGCCACGGCGTAACAGCCGTTTTGGATCAGGGACGCGGCGCTGTCGGCCTGGATTTCATTCTGCGTGGCGCAGGGCAGGGCAATGTCGCACGGCACCGTCCAAATGCCGGAGCAACCTTCGGTATACACGGCACCGGGGATGCGGAGAGCGTATTCTTTGATGCGTGCCCGTTCCACTTCCTTGATCTGCCGCATGACGGCAAAATCGATGCCGTGCGGGTCATACACATAGCCGGAAGAATCGGACATGGCGACCACACAGGCCCCCAGCTCAGTGGCCTTTTGATTAGCATAGAGGGCCACATTGCCGGAGCCGGAGATCACGACACGGCTCCCGCGGAAACTGCGCCCGGCGGCGGCCAGCATCTCCTGGGCGAAATAGCAGAGGCCATAGCCGGTCGCCTCCCGCCGCGCCAGCGAACCGCCGGCCGACAGAGCCTTGCCGGTCAGCACACCGCTGAACTCATTGCGCAGGCGCTTATATTGGCCAAATAGATAGCCGATCTCACGTGCCCCCACGCCGATGTCCCCGGCGGGCACGTCAGTGTCCGGCCCGATGTGGCGGTACAGCTCCGTCATGAAGGACTGGCAGAACCGCATGATCTCACCGTCCGACCGCCCCTTGGGGTCGAAGTCGGCACCGCCCTTGCCGCCGCCCATCGGGAGGCCGGTCAGGGAGTTTTTGAAGGTCTGTTCAAACCCTAAGAATTTGATGACGGAGGCATTGACCGAGGGATGCAGGCGCAGACCGCCCTTGTAGGGACCGATAGCAGAATTGAACTGCACGCGATAGCCGCGGTTGACCTGTACCTGCCCGGCATCGTCCACCCAGGCAACGCGGAACTGCAAAAAGCGCTCCGGCTCCACCATACGGGTAAAGACGCCGCTCTCGATCAGATCCGGGCGCTGTTCTGCCACCGGTTGCAGGGATTCCAGCACTTCATAAACGGCCTGGTGGAATTCTTTTTCACCGGGGTTGCGGCGCTCCACCGTCTGGTAAACATCTAGCAAATGGGGGTGTGTGATCGGCATGATCGTGTCCTCGTTTCCTCTCTGAATTTTCCTGTGCGGCGGCGCGGTGTCGCCTGTTGCAGGACTTTCCCTTATTATAGCAACAAGAATGGCATTTGTCAAGAAAAAAGATGCATTTTTACGCGTTTTTTACGGAAAAATTTGCGATTTATGCATTTTGCACAACATCTTCCTGCAATTTGCCGGCAGGTTGCACCGCCAGTGTCACCCCGCTCTCCTGCGGGATGAGGGCCACGCTGTCGCCGGGGTGGATCTCCCCGGAAAGCAGGAGGTCGGACAGGGCATCCTCTACCTGGTGGGTGACGGTGCGGCGCAGGGGGCGCGCCCCATACGGAGGGACAAAGCCCGCATGGCAGAGCGCGGCCGCCGCCGCACGGGTATAGGAGAGGTGGATACCGGCCGCGGCGGCCCGCCGCCCGCTCTCCTCCAGCAGGTGGGTGACGATGGTCGTGCAGGCTTCTTCTCCCAGCGGCTGGAAGGGGAGCACGGCATCGATCCGGTTGAGGAACTCCGGCCGGAACACATGGCGCAGGCCGGTGCGCACATCCCCCTCGCCCTGCCCCTGCGCCCCTGCGGAAAAGCCCAGCGGGGCGCCCCCGCTGACGGTGGCATTGGAGGTCATGATGATGACCGCGTGGGAGAAATCGGCGCGGCGCCCCTGTGCATCGGTCAGGGTGCCGTCCTCTAAGATCTGCAGGAGCAGATTGTAGACGTCCGGGTGCGCTTTTTCTATCTCGTCAAACAGCACGACGGCATAGGGGCGGCGGCGGATGGCATCGCTCAGGCGCCCGCCCTCCTCATAGCCGACATATCCCGGGGGCGCACCGATCAGGCGGGAGGCATTCTGCCGCTCCATATACTCGGACATATCGATGCGGATAAGGGACCGCTTGTCGCCGAACAGTATCTCGGCCAGCGCCTGGGAGAGTGCCGTCTTTCCCACGCCCGTGGGACCAAGGAACAAAAAAGAACCGATCGGTCGGCCGGTATCGCGCAGACCCAGGCGGCTCCGGCGGATGGCCTCGGCCAGGCGGGAAATGGCGGCATCCTGCCCCACGATGCGTTGCCGCAATGCCTTCTCCAGATGCCGCAGTTTCTCCCCCTCTTCCTGGCTGATCTCGCTGGCGGGGATCCCCGTCCATTCGGTCAGTGTCTGCGCGATATCCCGGGCAGATACGCGCCGCTCCTGCGTACACCGCTCCCGTTCCTTTTGCATGTTCTGGCATTGCTGAGCCAATGCTTTTTCTTTGTCCCGCAGGCGGGCCGCCCCCTCAAAATCCTGTGCGCGGATCGCGACCTCCTTGCGTTCCCGGAGGGCGGCCAGATCCTGTTGCACGTGTTGCAGGGCACGGGGGGCTTCTTCTGCTGTGATGCGGAGGCGGGCCGCCGTTTCGTCCAGCAGATCCAGCGCCTTGTCCGGGAGAAAGCGGTCCCCCACGTAGCGCACGGAGAGTTGCACGGCGGCGCACAGGGCGGCATCTTCGATGGCCAGGCCGTGGTGCGCCTCGTAGCGGGGGCGCAGTCCCCGCAGGATGGCCAGCGCCGTTTCTTCATCCGGTTCCTCGACCTGGATGGGTTGAAAGCGGCGTTCTAAGGCGGCATCCTTTTCCACGTGGCGGCGGTATTCGGCCGGGGTCGTGGCACCGATGACGCGCAGTGTCCCGCGGGAGAGCATGGGCTTCATGATATTGGCGGCATCCACCGCCCCTTCTGCCGCACCCGCCCCCACCACGGTGTGCAGTTCGTCGATGAACAGGATGATCTGCGGATGGGCGATGGCCTCGGCCATGGCGTTCTTCAAACGCTCTTCAAACTCGCCGCGGTATTTGGCACCGGCGATCATGGAGCCCAGATCCAGCGCCACGACCGTTTTCCCGGCAAGAGACAGCGGGGTGCTCTTTTCCGCCAGCCGGAGGGCCAGCCCCTCGACGATGGCCGTTTTCCCCACCCCCGGTTCGCCGATCAGGCAGGGGTTGTTCTTTTGACGGCGCGATAATACGCGGATCAGGCGGTCGGTCTCCTTTTCCCGCCCGATGACCGGATCCAGGCGGCCCGCCTGCGCCATGGCGGTCAGGTCGCGCCCAAATTGCGCCAGCGTGGGGCAGGCAGAGAGGATGCCCTTGCCTGCCTCGCCCCGTGGTTTTTTCTGCCCGCGTTCCAGTAGCGGGGTGAGGTCGGTGCGGATTTCCTCCACACTGCTCCCCATGGCCCCCAGCAGGCGCACGGCGCTCCCCTCGTTTTCCTCCAGCAGGGCCAGCAAAAGATGCTCACTGCCGATGAACACGGCCCCGTAGCGCAGGGCATGGCTCCCCGCTTTTGCGATCACGTGGCGCAGGCGCGGTGTCATCTCCGACGCGCGTACCGTAGAAGGGGCGCCCTCCCCATCTGCCTCCCGGATGGCCTCCCGCAGGCGCACGCTGTGCAGGCCGTGGCTTTCCAGCAGGTGTGCGGCGGTGCATTCTTCTTCCAGCATGGAAAGGAGCAGATGCTGTGTCCCCACATAGGTGTGGCCAAAGGCACGCGCCTCTTCCAGTGCCCGGTGCAAGATCTTTTCTGATCGCTGTGTAAATCGATCCATATCTCCGCTTTCCTTATTATTTATTTTATCTACGCCTGTGCGCGCAGGCTGGCATAATAGTATTCGTTTTCCAGCGCGGCATAGGTCTGGCGGTCGACTAGGCCGGACTGCGGCAGGCCGTAGCGCCGCTGTAAGAGGCGGATGGCAGCCTGCGTGGACAGGTCATAGTGCCCGGTGGGCGTGACACCGGCAAGGCGCGCGTCCCATGTGGAAAGGAACTGTATCATGCTCTGCAACAGCCATACGGCCACCCCCTCGTCCCGCACGCGGAGCGGCAGGGAAGCACGCGGCAGAGGAAAATCTCCGTCCAGCCGCAGGGCCTCCCCGGCCATGGCCTCTGCCACCAGTGCCTGCCAGGTCGCATGATCTACGGTGCCGGTCACCGGCAATTGGTGCATCTCTTGAAAGAGGCGGACGGCCTGGCGCGTCTCTTCCCCATAGATGCCGTCTATGGCGACATGGGGCAGGCCCGCCCCCATATAGGAGATCTCCAGCAAAAAAGACTGGATGCGCCGGATCACGGCGCGCTCATCGGTCATGTCATACATGGGCGCTCCTTTCAGCCGATCGTGCGGCCGGTGTATTGCGTGTCACTTGCCTGATGCGAAAGGTAGAGATCATCGTATTCCTGCGCGATGCGGTCCCACACCGCCGCATTGACAGAGCCGCTCTGCGTGGGCAGGCCGAACACCTCGTCAAAGGCACGCAGGGCACGTTGCGTGGCGGGGCCGAACACGCCGTCCGGCTCCAGGCGGGGGATGGCCGGGTAATAGCGGGCGATATAGTCCAGATAGCTTTGCAGGGCCCGCACCGCCTCCCCCTCGGCGCCGGGGCGCAGTTCCGTCCCGGGGTAGGGAAGGGCCAGGGCGGCGTAGTCCGCATAGGATACGTTGGCTACCAGCCCCAGATAGACGTTGTAGAGCGTATCCCAGGTGTATAGCCCCACGATGCCGTCTGCGGTCAGACCATAGGTCTGCTGGAAGGCGCGCACCGCTTCCTCGGTACCGGGGCCGAAAGTGCCGTCCACGGTCAGGGGCGGGACGGTGGGGACATATTGCCCGACATAGCGCAGATAGTATTGCAACACCGTCACGCCGGTGCCGCTGTCCCCCGGGCGCAGGACATCGGGGAACTGCGTGGAGACCTCGGAGAGCGTCAGCCCCTCGGAGTACAATTCGCTCAATTGCTTGACATTGTTGAAGATGGTCTGCACACGGTACCAGGTCGCGTCCCCTACGATGCCGTCCGGCGTCAGGTCAAAGATCTGCTGGAAGGCACGCACTGCGCGGGTCGTGTCCTCCCCGAAGGTGCCGTTGGGCGGGTAGATCTTGGGGATGGCGGGATAGTTGGTGGCGATGCGGTTGAGGCGCGTTTGCAAGAATTGCACATAAGGGCCACTGCTTCCTTCCCGCAAGGGGATCGGCGGGGCGGAGCGCGTCATGCCGCGAATGTCGTCGGTCTTGACGATGTTGATGTCGTCCCCGTAGTAGTAGGTCAGGATCTCGTAGGGGGTGTAGCCCTGCTGCGCCAGCGCCAGCGACCCCCATTGGGAGAGGCCGTTGCACTGCACGCGGTCCCCATCACAGTATTGTGCAAAAAGTGGCTCGATAAATCCCTGCCGGACGATATAACTGTTAAAGATCTCGTCTACGATGCGGGAAATGTTCTCAAACAGGTCGCGCCCGTTCTGAAAGGCCTGGTCATAGGCGGTCGAATTGGTGATATCAAAGGGGTAACCGCGGGAGCGATAATGCTCGGTATACACGCGGTTCAGGGCGAAGGAGATCTGGGCATAGATATTGGCACGCAGGGCGCTCTCCGGCCAGGTGGGATAGATCTCGCAGGAGGCCACGTTCTTGATGTAATCGGCAAAGCCCAGGGTGACGTTCTGCGCGGCGGCGGACGGGGCACCCAGGTGCACGGTGATCTTCTCCGGTATGTAGGGTAGATTACTCTGCATGGGCGTCCTCCTTTCCCTCCCGCAGGGTCTGGCTGGCGGTGTAGGTCAGGTTGCCGCCCGGCCGCGTCTCTGCCTGCTCGTAGGGGGCCAGTGGGATGAGTTCCGCCGGCTGGAGCGAGGCGACCCCGGCAAAGACCGGCACCTGCTCGTTCTCGTGGGGGTAGTACCCTTCCTTTTCCACCAGGATCCGGTAGATGGCATAGGGCCGCACCGCCGCACCGGGCGTCAGAGAGCCCTCTGCCTGCGGGGCGGGCAGTTCCAGCGGCGCGGTGCGGCCACTGTCATCGGTCACAAGGACGCGGAGCGGGGGGCTCATCGCCTCCGCTTCTGTCACGGTCACCATCGCGCCGCACACCGGCAGTGCCAGACCCGCCGTGCGTACCGCCACGGTCAATAGGCCGCGCCCGATCATTTCCTCTCCTGTTTCCATCGTTTTCTCCCTTCGTGATTGTGTTCATTCCAGAATATGCCGCCCCCGGCACCTTGGTGATTGTTGACAAAAAGCGCCCGCCGCCGCGCAAATGCGACGGGGATGCTTGACTTTTGTGAATAAAACATGTATAATAGAGGCAGGCGGCGTGCACGGCGGCAGGCGGTGCACGCCAGGACACAGAATAATTACATAGCGGAGGGGAACGGCATGAAGGAATCTTTGGTCGGAGAATTGAGCATCATCGGGATGAAGGGGTGCGACGGATTTATCAGCGAGGTCAACAGCTACCTGAAAAAATGGCGCGAGGAAGAAGAGAAGGAGACGTATGTCATCGAGGCAGAGTGCCCCCGCTTTGGCAGTGGGGAAGCCAAGGGGATGATCCGCCATTCGGTGCGCGGCAGTGACCTCTACATCTTCTCAGATGTGTTCAACCACGGGGTAAGTTACCGGATGTATGGCAAGGATGTGCCCATGAGCCCGGATGACCACTACCAGGACCTCAAGCGCATCATCCAGGCGGCAGAGGGCAAGCCGCGCCGCATCTCGGTCATCATGCCGATGCTGTATGAAGGGCGCCAGCATAAGCGCTCCGGGCGTGAGTCGCTGGACTGCGCCGTCTCCCTGCAGGAACTGATCTCCATGGGCGTTTCCAACATCATCACTTTTGATGCGCATGATCCCCGCGTTCAGAATGCGGTGCCGCTGTCCGGGTTTGACAACGTGCGTTCCAGTTATCAGATGATCAAGGCACTGTTGCGCGAGTATCCGGATATCGATCTCTCTCCGGAGAAGATCATGATCGTGTCCCCGGATGAAGGCGGCATGGCCAAGTGCATGTACTATTCCTCCATGCTGGGCATCGACCTGGGCATGTTCTACAAGCGCCGCAACTATACGGTGATCGTCAATGGCAAGAACCCGATCGAGGCGCATGAGTATTTGGGCAAAGACCTGCGCGGCAAGGACGTTATCATCGTGGACGATATGATCTCCTCGGGCGACTCTATCATCGATGTGGCCCTGCAACTGAAGGAGAAGGGCGCCGCCCGTATCTTCGTCTTCGCCACCTTCGGTCTGTTCTGCAACGGGCTGGAAAAGATGGATGAAGCCTATCAGAACGGGTTGTTCACCCGCATCTTCACCACCAACCTCATCTATCAGATGCCGGAGCTCCTGGCGCGCCCCTGGTACGCCAGCGTGAATATGTGCAAATACGTGGCCTATATCATCGATACGCTCAATCACGACCACACCATCAGCGGCCTGCTGGATCAGTCCAGCCGCATCCATAACCTGGTCAACCGGCACCGGGAGACGCTGCAAAAGTAATTTTTGTGTCCTGTCAGCAGGGTACGTGGGGGCCCCCACGTACCCTGCTTTTTTCTGTGGTGCGAAAAGTATTTACAATTTGGCGCGGCGGAATGCGGCAAAACGCCGAAAAGCCACTTGACAAAAAGGCGGTTTTGTTGTACAATATTATGCGTATATCTCTGCAATAGCAGGAAGGAATGCTCTTGAATACAAGGAGGAGCCATGAAGTATAGTAAGATATTGGCAGCCCTGTTGCTGGCGTTGGCCGTGGCGTTTGCCGCGTTCGCCTGCACAGATCCCAAGACAGATCAGCCCGTGGGGAACGATCCCGGCGGGAATATGGATCCGGTCACCCCGGTCCAGCCGTATGATCCGCCCTCGGACGATTATGTGGAAGAAGATACGGCAGGTGCCTTTGTGTTTGAAAAATTGAACACGAAGGAATGCCGCCTGGTAGAACGCACCGGTAAATTTACCGGCAAATTGGAGATCCCCTCCACCTGGACGACCGGTGGCGTCACCTATACCGTGACGGAGATCGCCTCCAATGCCCTGCACCACGCCCGCTCCGTTACCGAGATCATCGTGCCGGATACCGTCACGGTCATCGGTCAGGGTGCCTTTTACGGTTGCACGTCACTGACGTCTATCCAGTTGCCGCACGTGGGGCAGAAGCAGGCCGCCGACAGCGCGAGCGCTGAAAAACTGACCACCGCTTATTTTGGCTACATCTTCGGTGCCCGCAGCTTTGCTGAAAATGATGCCTATGTGCCGCAGTCACTCAAGACCGTGGTGCTGACCTCCGCTTGCCTGCGTATCGAGAGCCATGCTTTTGATGGGTGCGACGGGGTGAGCCAGGTGCAGATGCCGGAGGGCCTGACCTACATCGGTCAGTACGCCTTTGCCAGCTGTGCTTTGCAGACCGTTACGGTGCCGAACAGCGTACAGGAGATCGGTGAGGGCGCCTTCAAGGCCTGCCCGTTGCAGTCCATGACCCTGCCCTTCGTGGGGGCAGATGCCACCGGGGCCTCCGGCCACCTGGGCTATCTTTTTGGCACGACCGACTATACGCGCAATGAGCGCTTCGTACCCGCTACGCTGACCACGGTGGACCTCTCCACCAGCACCTGCACGGTCATTGGCGAGGGCGCCTTCCACGGGTGCACGCATGTCGCAGACATCCGCCTGCCCTCCACGATCCTCAGTGTTGGCGCCAGCGCTTTCACCGGAACGCCTTATTATGATAAGCAGGCAGACGGCCCGGTCTATGTGGGACAGGTACTCTATACTTATAAAGGTGAGTTGACGGATCCGCACATCGTGGTGCGTGCCGGCACCGTGGCCCTGGCGGATCATGCGCTGGATGGCCTGGGCATCACCTCCATCACCTTTGAGGATATGGCGAGCATCTCCCGCATCGGCTATGCCGCCCTGCGCGGCGCCAAGCTGACGCAGATCACCCTTCCCTTCATCGGGGAGAGCGCTGTGGCGAATACCACCAATACGCACCTGGGGTACATCTTCGGGGATGCGCTGGCAGAGAACGGTACGTCCGTGCCTGCTACCCTGACGACGGTCACGATCGATGACCGGTGCACAGCGATCGGTGCTTCCGCCTTTGTGGGATGCGCCAAACTGCAGACCGTGGTCATCGGCACGGGTGTGACCAGTATTGCCAAAGGGGCCTTCTATCAGGCGCCCAACATCGCGACCATCACATTGAAGGAAGGGAACACCGCTTTCTATTCGCACACGGATGGCCTGCTGTACAATGCCGCAAAGAATGAACTGGTGGCTGTCCCCATGGCCGTGACCGGCTCTTTGAAACTGCTGAATGTGACGGCCCTGTATGATGCCATCTTTGAGGGATGCACCGGCATCACCGGTCTGACCCTGCCGGATACGCTGACGGCGATCGGCGCCCGCGCTTTCTCCGGCTGTACGTCTCTTGCACAGATCAATTTCCCCGCCGCGCTGACCACCGTAGGGCGCGACGCATTGAAGAACACCGCCTGGTATACGGCACAGCCGGATGGCATGCTGTACCTGGAGGGGTCCACGATCCTGTATGTGTATAAGGGCGATGCGCCCTCCAGCCTGACAGTGAAGGATGGTACCACCTTTATCACGGCAGGTGCCTTTGCCTTCAGTGGTGACGCGGCAAAGGATCAGCTCCTGACCGTGTCGATCCCCACCTCTGTCAAGCAGATCGGGGAAGGGATCCTTTCCGGCCGTAGCAAAGTGACGGCAGTGGTCATCCCCTTCCTCGGTGCCTCCGCGGAGGACACGACGATCGGTCTGGTCGGCTATCTCTTTGGTGCCAACACCGTCATTGAGGCCCGCCGCGCAGGGGTGATCCCCACCACGCTGACCCAGGTGAAACTGCTTTCCACCTGTTACCGGATCCCCACCAACGCTTTTGCCGGATGCACCAATGTATCGAGCGTGCAGTACGATGAGGACGCCATCCGCCTGGTAGCGGGCGGCGCACTGGATGAGACGGCATGGCGCAAGACGCTGACCGCACCGGGTGTGATCTATGTGGGCCATGTGGTCTACGGGTATAACGCCGGTGGCAGCACGGATATCGTCGTGCGCGATGGCACCGTGGGCATCGCCAGTTACGCCTTTGACGGGGCAGACATCACCTCGATCTGGTTGCCGGACAGCATCACCGCGATCGGCGAATATGCCTTCTCGGAGTGCACGTCCCTTGCCTCTATCGCTATGTCGCAGGGGCTGACCGATATGGGGCGGTACGCCTTCAATTTCTGTAGTTCCCTGACCTTCATCTACGTGCCGAACGGGGTGAAGAGCGTGGCCGAAGGCGCCTTCAGCGGTTGTTCTTCCTTGCAGACCATCCTGCTGCAGGAAGGGGTCGAGCGGTTTGGCGCGGATGCGCTGGACGGCTGTACCGCCTTTGCCTTCCTCCAGACCACCAAGAGTGAGAAAGCATCGGTAGAGCTGAATAAGGTGCTCACCAATTCCGATGCGTCCATCACCGCGTTCTTAGAGAACCACAATGACATCTCGATGAGCAAGAACACGAAGTATACAAAACCTGCACGGCCGGAGACAGAAGACGCCTGATCTCCCCCCGCGATAACAGGCGCCCGGATATCCCTTGGGGGGATACCCGGGCGCCTG
>CAYXDB010000058.1:0-10768 GCA_964463735.1 uncultured Ruminococcus sp.
GGGGGAGACCACCGGGTAATCCCCATACGGCTGTGTGCGGACGAGGAAGTTCTTCTCTCCCCCCTGCGCCAGCACGACCGGGGCGGCGTTCCCCTTGCCGGACTCATAGGCAAAGGCGTCCCGCGGGAGGATATATTCCTCCGCGAAGGGGCGCTGGTAGGAATAGCGCGGGGAGGCCTGTACCCGCTCGGCCACGCGGTAGGCGGTAAAGAGCGCCACGCCCTCCACTTCCTGTGTGCCGGTGCAGGCCAGCACGCGCTCTCCATCGGTGATCTCCGCACACAAAAAGGAGGGCTGCTGCAGATGGGAGAAGGAGCGGGCATAATAACCGGCCACGCGGATAGAAAGGATCCCGCCCGCGGCGCCCATGTATTTTTTGAGGTTGATCTGGTCGACCCGATAATAGCCGTGGGCGCACCGGGCGGGACCGTGCGCCAAAAATTCCCCATTGATGGCCACCACAAAAGAGCAGGAAGCAGCCAGGGAAAGCACCGGGTTCTCTGCCTCCCGCGGGAGCGGCAGGACAAAGGAGAGATGTTGGTTCATCTCCATCTCGCGCCCTTCTTCCCAGACAGGGACGGCACGGTGGAAGGTAAAAGCAGGGGTCCGCATAAGTTTTCTCCTTTTTTGATCGTTTTTCTATCGTCATTCATCGGCCCTTGTCCAGGCGGCGAGAGCCTTTTTACTGCGCACCACCATTATACAGAATTATTTTGTAAAAAGCAAGAGAAAAACAAAAAACATTCCACTTTTCTGCCCGCCCGCTCACAGCGGGTCTCCCCGCCACCAAAAAGCGCCACCCGCCGGGCGTAAAGGCCGGCGGGTGGCGGGATATAGGGACATTTCCCACACAGGTGCGGGAGGCAGGGTCATTTCTTGCGGGAGCGGCGGGCGCCGTTATACTGGATGCCGGTATTGGGGCTCCCCCCCTGCCGCGTGTTGCCCCGGCCCGCTGGGGCCGTGCGGCCAGCCGCACGGCCGGGAGAAGCGGGGCGCTTCTTATCGGGGCGCCCGTGCGTTGCGAAACGGGGATCCTCCCCGCCGAAGCGGTGGGCGGGCTTCCCTTTTTTGTCAAGTGGGGCGGTGCCTCTTTTGCCTTTTGGCGACACACGGGTGCCGTTTCCCGGCTTTGGCGTCCCCTTTTCTGGGCGCACCAGACATTCCGGCCCATAGCCGATCAGATCGGCGCGGCCCCCGGCGCGCAATGCCTCGCGCACCAGATCGGCGTTCTGTGGGCGGCCGTATTGCAACAGGGCACGCTGCAGGCGTTTTTCGTGGTGGCCGCGCGGCACATAGACCTCTTTCATCGTCAGGGGGTCCAGGCCCGTGGCATACATCACCGTAGAGACCGTGCCAGGCGTGGGATAGAAATCCTGCACCTGTTCCGGCGCGTAGCCCTCTTTTTTCAACCACACGGCCAGCGTGATGGCATCGGAGAGGTGACAGCCGGGGTGGCTGGACATCAGATACGGCACCAGATATTGCTCTTTCCCCGCCTCACGGGACAGGCGGAAATATTCTTCCTTAAAGGCTTCATAGACCTCGATGCCCGGCTTCCCCATAGCGCAGAGGGTGCCCGGCGCACAATGCTCGGGCGCCACCTTCAACTGTCCGCTGACGTGATGGGTGACCAGCTGACGGAAGAAGGTGCGGTCCGGGTCGGCCAGCAGATAATCGTACCGGATGCCGGAGCGGATAAAGACGCGCTTGACGCGCGGTATCTGCTCGATCTTGCGCAACATGGCGGCATAGGCCGTATGATCCACCCGGAGGTTGGGGCACGGCTTGGGCGACAGGCACTTGCGGGAGAGGCAGACCCCCTGGGTCAGTTGCTTCTCGCAGGCGGGGCCGCGGAAATTGGCCGTGGGGCCGCCCACATCGTGGATGTAGCCCTTGAAATCCGGCATGGCCGCGATCAGGCGGGCCTCTGCCAGCACGCTCTCTTCACTCCGGCAACGGACGGCACGCCCCTGGTTGAAGGTGATGGCGCAGAAATTGCAGGATCCAAAGCACCCGCGGTTGTGCGTGATGGAAAAACGCACCTCCTCGATCGCAGGGACGCCGCCCTGCGCCTCATAGTCCGGATGGTACGTGCGGGCATAGGGGAGCGCATAGACTGCATCCAGTTCCTCCGTCTCCAGCGGCGGCATGGGCGGGGTCTGCACCAGTTTCTTATCCCCATAGTATTCCACCACGGCGCGTGCCGTGATGGCATCCTGGTTGTGGTATTGCACGGCAAAGGCACGCGCATAGGCGGCCATATCCTGCTTGATCGTATCAAAATCGCCGCATTCCACCGTGTCAAAATGCACTTTTTCCTCCCGCGGCGCCAGATAGACGCACCCGCGCACATCGCGGATCTTGCGGATGGGAATGCCGCGGTCCAGCAATTCTGCCAAGCGGCGCAAAATGTTCTCCCCGGCGCCATAGGTCAAGATATCGGCGCGGGAATCTACCAGGATGCTGCGGCGGATGCGATCCTCCCAGTAATCATAATGGGCAAAGCGGCGCAAAGCGGCCTCCAGCCCTCCGAGGATGATAGGCACGTCGCCATACGCCTCCCGGATGCGGTTACAGTACACGATGACCGCGCGGTCGGGGCGCAGGCCCATCTTCCCACCCGGGGAATAGTAATCCATGGTGCGGCGGCGGCGGGCGACCGTATAATGCGCCACCATGGAATCGATATTCCCACCAGTGACAAGGAAGCCGAGCCGCGGGCGGCCAAAGCGGCGAAAATCCGCACAACTGCGGAAGTCCGGCTGCGCCAGGATCGCCATGCGGAAGCCGGCATCCTCCAGCACGCGGGAGATGATGGCAACACCAAAGGACGGGTGGTCCACATAGGCATCACCCGTCACATACACAAAATCCACCCCGTCCCATCCGCGCGCCCGCACATCCTGCGCGTTGACGGGTAAAAAGGCCGACCGCTCCATCACAGGGTAAAGGTGGCCAGTTCCACCTCGGTCTGTGTGCCATCCTGCATGTTGCGCAGGGGGGCACGCCCCTGTGCCACCTCGCTGTCCCCCAGGATCAGGGTGTAGGCGGCCTGTATCTTATTGGCATATTTCATCTGCGCCTTGAGACTGCGGCCCACGACATCACACACCGCATACTGCCCGGCGCGGCGCAACCGCTCGCTGATCTCCACAGCGGCCACCGTTGCTTCCTCCCCCAGCGCGGCGATATACAGCGCCGGGCGCGGGGCCTCCGGTGCCACTAGGCCTTCCGCCCGCATGGCCAGGATCACCCGGGTGATCCCCATGCCAAAGCCGATGCCGGGGAGGGCGGGGCCGCCCAGCGATGCGACCAGCCCATCATAGCGGCCACCGCCGCAGACGGTGGACTGCGCACCGATATTTTCCGAAACGAACTCAAAGACCGTGCGCGTATAATAATCCAGGCCGCGCACGATGGTGGGATCCACCACGTACTCTATCCCCATGCGATCCAGCATGGTGCACAGCGCACGGAAGTGGGCGGCGCATTCCGGGCACAGATAGTCTACGGTGCGCGGGGCGCGCGCGGCTACGGCCGCGCAGGAAGGATCCTTGCAGTCCAGAAGACGCAGGGGGTTCTTCTCCAGCCGACCGCGGCAGGTCTCGCACAGGTCACCCGTGTGGGCCGAAAAGTGCTCTACCAGGGCGGCGCGATACGCCGGGCGGCAGTCTGCACACCCGATAGAATTCAGATGCAGGCGCACGTGGCGCAGGCCGATGCGGCGCAACACGGCGGCCGCCAGGGCGATGACGGTAGCATCCGACGCCGGCGAGGCGGCGCCAAACATCTCCGTCCCGAACTGGAAGAACTCGCGGCTGCGCCCCGCCTGCGGCTTCTCATGCCGGAAGCAGTTGCTGAGGTAATAGTAGGCCTGCGGCATGGCCTCGCCACACCGGCCGCTCTCGATCAGTGCCCGCACCACAGAGGCAGTCCCTTCCGGCCGCAGGGAGATAGAGCGCTCCTCGTCCCGGTCCTGGAAGGTATACATCTCCTTCTGCACCACGTCGGTCGTGTCACCCACGCCGCGGACGAAGAGCTCTGTCCACTCGATCGTGGGGGTGCGGATCTCGCCAAAGCCGTAACGGGCGGCTTCCTCCCGCATGATGCCTTCCAGATAGCGAAACAGTTCTGCCTCCTCCGGCAATATATCCATCGTTCCTTTAATCTTCTGTATCATCTTTTCCCTCTCCTGCTTTCTCTCCCGGTTCCTCTGCCCGGATGGACAGGGCAAACAGCTCCCGGATCCTTTCCTCCTGCCCCCAATAGGAGAGCAGGCCGTATACCGCCTCCAGCCCGGTGGCGTTACGATAGTCCACGATGTTCTGATGGCGGGGGCAATTCAGGTGCCCGGCGTTCCGCGCGCGGCGGAACAGATCCTGCTCTGTTTCTGTCAAGTGCGGCAGGATGCGCCTGGCCTGTACGGCCTGGGCGGCCGCCGTGACATATTGCCGTGCCGCCTCATTGATCGCGCCGGAGGTCTCGTATCCCGCCTGCACCAGCATACGCCGCACGCAGAGCGCGTGGACCGCATC
Source organism: uncultured Ruminococcus sp. (assembly GCA_964463735.1). Taxonomy (GTDB): domain Bacteria; phylum Bacillota; class Clostridia; order Oscillospirales; family CAG-272; genus UBA1740. The sequence goes on from CAYXDB010000058.1 coordinate 4,536, forward strand.
CCCCAAAAAGGCCAGCACCGCTGTTTTGGGCAGTTCACACTGCCGTACCGTCTCTTCCATATTCCTCTTCTCTATGCCACGCTATCGCGCTCAATACCCATAGCGATATAGCAATTTGCGCCGCGCCGTGGCATCGGCCTCCGGCGGCAGTTTCTCATCCAGCAGGCGTTGCCGCAGGGCGGCAAAATCCACGTCCCCCTGTGCTTCCGCCTCCCGCAGGGCATCCTGTATCACCGGGGTGGGATATCCCTTCTGGTGCAGGGCGGCAGAGATGCGGCGGGGGCCATAATATTTCCCCTGCGCCTCCCGCACTACCAGGCGCAGGGCCTGTTCCCGCTCCCGCAGGTAGCCACGCGCCACTACATAGGCGACCGCCCCCTCGGAGGCCTCCCGCCCGTAGCCATGCTGGCGCAGTTTGCGATACAGCCCGCTCTGGCTGTTGTCGCCATATGAGAGCAGTTCCACCGCTTTTTCCCTTGCGCGTTCTTCCCCCTCGGCCTCTGCCAGGGCAGAGAGCTCCTCGTCTGACAGAAAGTCACCGGCCACCGGCGCCCCCAGGGCGCTATACGTATGTTCCCGCAGGAGGAAGGCGCGGCGGGCCGCGCCTTCCTCCTGTTCTATCTGTGCCGTCAGGCGCACCGTGCCGGATGCATCCGGGGCGGATACGCGCAGGACCTTGCCCGGCACGGCTTATTCCCCGTCTTCCTCCGCGTCAAAATCGCGGATCTCCAGGTCCTCTTCATTTTCCAGTTCCATCTTTTCGGCCACGTCCTCATCCTGCGCTTTATCGCGGATGCGCTGTTCGATCTCTGCCATGATGGCCGGTTCGCCTTCCAGGTATTTCCGGACGTTCTCCTTCCCCTGGCCGATGCGGTTGCCGTTATAGGAGAACCACGCGCCGGACTTTTCGATGATGCCCAGCAAGACGCCCAGGTCGATGACCTCACCCACTTTGGAGATACCGGCGCCGTACAGGATATCAAATTCCGCCGTGCGGAAGGGCGGTGCGACCTTATTCTTCACCACCTTGCACTTAACGCGGTTGCCGTACACCTCGGTGCCGTTCTTCAGGCTCTCGGCCTTCCGTATCTCGATGCGGACGGAAGCATAGAACTTCAGGGCGCGGCCGCCGGTCGTTACCTCCGGGTTGCCGTACACGATGCCGACCTTTTCCCGCAACTGGTTGATAAAGATGACCACGCAATTGGTCTTGGCAATGGCGCCGGAGAGCTTACGCATGGCCTGCGACATCAGGCGTGCCTGCAGACCCACATGGGAGGAGCCCATGTCTCCATCGATCTCCTGTTGGGGGACCAGCGCCGCCACCGAGTCGATGACCAGCACATCGATGGCGCCGGAGCGCACCAGCGCCTCGGCGATCTCCAATGCCTGTTCCCCACTGTCCGGCTGGGAGACCAGCAGGTTGTTGATATCCACGCCCAGATGCTTGGCATAGATGGGGTCCAGCGCATGCTCCGCATCGATGAAGGCGGCCTCCCCGCCCTTCTTCTGTGCCTCTGCCACGATGTGCAGGGCGACGGTCGTTTTACCGGAGGACTCCGGCCCGTAGATCTCGATGATACGGCCGCGCGGTACACCGCCGACCCCCAGCGCCATATCCAGCGTCAGAGAGCCGGTCGAGATAGCGCTGACATTCAGATCGCTCAGGGTCCCCAGTTTCATGATGGCGCCCTTGCCCATCGAACGTTCGATCCGGGCGATGGCGGTATCCAGCGCCGCTTTCTTATCACCGGCGGCGGGGGCAGGGGCGGGGGCGGCTGTCGTTTTTTTCGTTGCCATGGTTCTTGCTCCTTTGTGGAAGATAAAGCCTTACAGGTCTACGCGGATCGCACCGCAGGGACGGATATGCAACATCATGGCCGCGCCCTCACCGAACACGGCATCCAGGGCGGCACGGTACTCATCGGCCATATCGGCCTTGACGAAGGCCTGGATCGTCCCGGCGAAGCCGCCGCCGTGCACGCGCCATGCGCAATCACGCCCGGCAAGGATCCCCTCGCTGATCGCCAGCGCCAGGGACAAGCCCTGCTCGGTCACGTTGGCCGTGGTATATACGTTCTGCAGATATTTGAAGCTGGAATCACCAGAGGCGCAGATACCGGCAAGGAAATCCGCCGTGCGATCTTCCTTCAGCGCCTGGGCGATCGTTGCCACCCGCTCATTCTCCCGGACGAAGTGCAACGCACGCAGGATCGCGCGGTCGCCCACCGTCTGGCGGAGCGCCGGGACCTGTGCCAGGATGTCCTGCTCGGTCAAGCCGCGCAACACGGGCTGTCCAAGAGCCGCGGCAACGGCCTTCATCTCCTGCGGGACGGAGGCGTAATCGGCATTCAGATTCGCATGGTTGCCACCGGTATTGACGATGCACAGCACATAGCCCTTATCATCCAGCGAGAAGTGGATCGGGTCGATGACGGGAGAGGCCGGATCGGCAAAATCGATGTAGACGAAGCCGCCCACCGCGCACGCCATCTGGTCCATCAGGCCACAGGGCTTGCCGAAATAGGTGTTCTCAGCATACTGGGCGATCTTGGCGATCTCTTCATTGGCGACGCGGCCATCGTTATAGAGGTAATTGAGGATATTGCCCACCATCACTTCAAAAGCGGCGGAGGAAGACAGGCCGGAGCCCTTCAGCACACGGGAGGTGGTGTAGGCATCAAAACCGCCGATGCGGTGCCCGTATTTGACAAAGCCGCCACACATCCCGGCCACCAGGGCATTGGATTTGAAGGCCTTTTGCTTATCGGGGTCATTGCAGGTGTCCAGTTCTACGCGGTCCTCCGCATACCCCTCGCTCCGCACGCGGACGACAGGTTCTGCGCTGGGGGAAGCCACGGCGATGATGTCGCGGTCGATGGCGGCGGCCAGCACGCGGCCGTAGTTATGGTCAGTGTGGTTCCCGCTCACTTCCGTCCGGCCGGGGACCGAGAAGAGGAACACGTCTCTCTCTGCCCCGTAGAGGGAGGAAAAGGACTCCAGCGCCTGGATATACCGTTCTGTCTGCATCTCTACCTGTTCCGGATAGAGGTGGCGATAGGCTTCCAGTGCACCGTTTTTCAGTTTTTCGATCAGTTCTGCAGGTTTCATGCTGTTTTCTCCTTATATGTTCGATTCATTATTACCATTCATTCAGCTGGGCAGGCAGCCGCCGCCGCTGCATACTGGGCACAGGCCTCCTCGCACAGGTCGTCCAAGGGGCGCAGGGAACCATCCGGGCGGTCGGCGGTCAGCCAGCAGATATCCGGCATGGCGCGGAACCATGTCATCTGCCGCTTGGCATAGCGGCGCGTGGCCATCCGGATCTGGTCAGCGGCCACGGACAGGGTGCATTCCCCGCGCAGGACCGGTAGCAGTTCTTTATAGCCGATCGCCTGGGCGGCGGTGCTGTCGGTCTCAAAGACGCCCGTCTCCCACAGGCGGCGCGTCTCCTCCAGCAGGCCTGCCGCCAGCATCGCGTCCACCCGCGCGTCGATGCGCGCATACAAAAGGGCGCGGTCCTGATACAGAAGGCCGATGGGCAGGATCTGTAACCGTTGCGGCCGTTCACGGGAGGCGGCGTCCCACGCGCTCTTGGGCCTGCCGGTCGCATAATAGATCTCCAGCGCGCGGATCACGCGGCGCACGTTGTGCGGGTGCGTGGCGGCGGCGGTCTCCGGGTCGCAGGTCTGCAAGGCGGCATACAGCGCGTCTTCCCCACCCGGGGCATTGGCACGGGCGAGGAGCGAAGCACGCAGGGGCGTTTCCCCCGGGGGGTCATCTATCTGATCGCCGCGGCCATAGCGCACCGCATCCAGATATAGCCCGGTGCCCCCGCAAAAGAGAGGCAGGCGCCCGCGGCGCAGAATATCCGCGACGGCCGCAGTAGCGGCCGATGCATAGGCGGCCGCCGAAAACGGCTCCCCCGGGGCACACAGGTCTAAACAGTGGTGCGGCAGTGCGGCACGCTCTGCCGGAGTGGGCTTGGCCGTGCCGATATCCATGCCGCGATAGATCTGCATCGAATCACAGCACACGATCTCCGCCTGCCACATACGCCCCAGCGCCAGGGCCAGGGCGGTCTTGCCGGAGGCCGTGGGGCCAACGATCGCCGGGATCAGAGGTGCGCGTCCAGCCATGCGATCAGATCCCCAAAGAATTCCTCGCGGCAGATGTCGGTGTGTAGTTCATGCCGGGCGCCGGGATACAGTTTGCACGACACGTCCTTGACCCCGGCAGACGCTAACGCAGATGCAAGGGCACGCACGTCGCGCCCATAGTGGCCGACCGGATCCTGATCCCCCGCGGCCAGCCAGGTCGGCATGCTCTTGGGGTAATTCCTGATCCAGGCACCGCCACCGACGCGGCGCACCATGGAGAACAGGTCATTGTAGGCAGAGGCGGTAAAGGTGAAGTTACAGAAGGGGTCGGTCGCGTAGCGCGTGAGCACTTCTTCATCCCGGGAGAGCCAGTCATACGCATAGGGATCCCGCGAGAGTTTGCGATTGTAGCCGCCAAAGACCATGCGGGTCAGGAAGGGAGAACGGTAGCGTTCCCCTTTGCGCCGGGCGATCTGCGTGGCCAGCGTCTGACCAACGAAGGCCAACCGGTTACTGCCGGTGCCGAGGAACACGGCCGCATCGATATCCCGCGCGTAGGAGGCGGCATACAGCCGGGCGATGAAGGAGCCCATGCTGTGCCCCACCAGCACGACCGGCGTCCCGCGGTATTGGGAGCGGATGAGCAGGGTCAGTTTATGGACATCGGTGATCAGGGTGTCGGCGCCGTCCTCTGCGGCAAAATAGCCCAGTTCATCACTGTGGCGGGCGGTGGCACCGTGCCCCAGGTGGTCATTGCCGCACACGGCATATCCGGCGGCGCACAGCGCCTCGATCATCGGGGTATAGCGGCGCACGTAATCGCACATCCCGTGGACCAGCTGCACCACGGCACGCACGCTCCCCTCCGCCGGGGTGAACATATAGGCAGCGATATGGCTCTTGCCATCGCTGGAGGCATAGGTAAATTCTCTGCAGGGCATGCGTTCTCCTCCTCAATGTTGATCGGCAAATGCGCGGATCTCGTCCGCGCCCGGGAAATAGTGGGGGTCGGCTGCGTTCTTCAACAGCAGGGCGTGGTAGGCCAGGGCATATTTGCCCGCATTGATCACATCCCGCCCGTTACGCAGGTATTCCAGCGCCAGCACGGGCAGCAGTGTCTCGCAGGTCCCGCCACGCGCGGCCAGGCGGCCGGAAAGGGTAGGGACCACGCGGCAGATCACACCGTCATAGACGAACAGGCCGCGTTCCTCCAATTTGATCACGTAGTAGCGGGCGGCTATGCGCTTCTGCAATTCGACCGCCGCCTTCAGGCAACTGTCGGCCCCGGCCGGATACGTGCCGGTCAGCGCATAGACATCCTTGTCGCTCTGGCAGAACACTTCTGCCCGGGACAGGGCGGAGAGCAGTGTCTCACTGTCCATGCCGTCACCATCCAAAAACAGTGGCAACCCAACAGAGGTCGCCAGGCGGGAGAGCCCCGCCGTCATATGCGAAGGGAGGGACAGAGAGGCGCAGACCGCCTCCGCCCCGCCGCCTTCCAGCGCACGCTCCGCATCCGAGAGGGTCAGGGCGGCATTGGCACCGGGATATTCGACCGTGCGGCAATCGCCGCTGTCCTCCCGGATCACCACGCGCAGGCCGGTGGGCTGGCGGCGATCCACGGTGACATAGGTGACATCCACCCCGGTCTCCCGATACAGGCGGGAGAGGCGCTGGCCGTGCAGATCCGCCCCCAGGCGGGCCACCAGCAGGGGGGTGGCACCCAAACGGGCCAGGGCCAGGGCCGCCATGGCGCCACTGCCCCCGGCGGCGTATTGCACGCGCCCATCCTCCACGACCTGTGCCCCTGCCTCCGGCAGGACGCGCATCCTCATCTCCATTTCCATGCCGGCGGCACCGGCGATCAGCATGCGTTCCCGCATGGTCATTCCTCCTTTTCCCTCCGTGCCCCAGGCGGGGCACGCTTCACACGCGCACCTGCGCGGGCATACTACCTACTATTATACACCATTATACCACAAAACAGAAAAAAAGCAATAGGTATCCGGCAGGCCAGTGGCTATTTTTTTACATTTTCTGCTTTTTTCTTGCGCGCTACAGGAAAATGCGAAAGGGTGCGCCGCGGCGCACCCTTTCGGTCTATCGTATCTTTTGGCGTCGCCGGCCGCCGCG
>CAYXDB010000059.1:0-10646 GCA_964463735.1 uncultured Ruminococcus sp.
CGACAGGCACTGCCCGCGGGCAGTGCCTGTCGCTTTCCCTTCCCCCTCTTTGTAAACTTTTTATGCGCAAAAAGTGAAAAAGGCCCCTGAAGAATTGACAGGGGCCCGCCGCTTTACTATAATATCCTTACACGGCGTGCAGAAACAAATTTTGCACCATTACGAACAAAAGAAGAGGAGAACTATGCTACAACTAGATCACATTGTGAAGGTCTACGGCACACAGGGGGGCGAGGTCCATGCCCTGCGCGACGTGAGTCTGAACTTCCGCCGCAGTGAATTCGTTTCCATCCTCGGCCCTTCCGGCTGTGGCAAGACGACCTTGTTGAACATCATTGGCGGTCTGGATCATTATACCTCTGGTGACCTGGTCATCAACGGCCGTTCCACCCGGGAATACCGTGATGCCGACTGGGATGCCTACCGCAATCACTCCATCGGGTTCGTCTTTCAGAACTACAATCTGATCCCCCATCAGACGGTACTGTCGAATGTAGAACTGGCCCTGACCCTCTCGGGCGTCTCCCCGGCGGAGCGCCGCACCCGTGCCGAGGAGGCACTGCGCCGCGTGGGGCTGGGCGACCAGCTGCACAAGAAGCCCAATCAGATGTCGGGCGGGCAGATGCAGCGCGTGGCCATCGCCCGTGCACTGGTCAACGACCCGGAGATCCTGCTGGCCGATGAGCCGACCGGCGCCCTGGACTCGGCCACCAGTGTGCAGATCATGGAGATCCTAAAGGAGATATCCCGTGACCGGCTGATCATCATGGTCACGCACAATCCGGAACTGGCAGAGCAGTATTCCACCCGTATCATCCGCCTGCTGGATGGGCAGGTGACCGGGGACAGCGACCCGTGCACGGCCGAGGAACTGAAGAAAGAGCAGGCCGAGATGCAGGCCCGCCCCGCCGCCCCCCAGGCGCCGAAGGGCAAACGGGGGCACGGCAAGGATGCCAGAACGCATCACACCTCCATGTCCTTCTGGACGGCGCTCTCCCTTTCCTTTAACAATCTGATGACCAAGAAGGGGCGCTCGTTCCTGACCTCTTTTGCCGGGTCGATCGGCATCATCGGCATCGCGCTGATCCTGGCGGTCTCCAACGGGGTACAGCTCTATATCAACAGCGTCCAGCAGGAGACACTGACCTCCTACCCCATTACCCTGCAGGCCGAACAGTTGGATATGTCCAATCTGATGACCGCCTTTATGCAGAACCAGTCCAATGTCGAAGGGCACGAGGAGGGGTATGTCTATTCCAATGTGGTCCTGTATCAGTTGATGAGCACCTTTGTCGGCTCCCAGAAGTCGGAGAACGATCTGGCCTCCTTCCGGCAATACATGCTCAAAAATGATGCCTTTTCCCAATACACCTCCGCCCTGCAATACCTGTACAACATCGATTTTGACGTCTACACCAAGGACGTAGCGGGGAACACCGTGCAGGTGGACGCCGGAGAGATATTCCAGTCCCTTTTGGGGGATGTTTCCTCCTCCTCCACCATGTCGACCTACACTTCCATGGTCTCCTCTTCCTCCAACATGCAGCTGTGGGAGGAACTGATCCCCGGTAAGGAGGATGCAAACGGGGACCGCGCCCCGGTCAGCGACCTGCTGAAGGAGCAGTACACCCTGCTCTCCGGCACTTGGCCGCAAGCCTATGATGAGGTCGTGCTGATCGTCAATTCCCAGCATGAGTTGTCTGACTTGATGTTCTACGCGCTGGGGCTGAAGGACCGCGGCGAACTGCAGGACATCATGGCCTCCATTCTGGCGCAGGAGACGTATGAATCGATCTCGGAGTCTTTTTCCTATCAGGATCTGTGTGACATCTCTCTGTCGCTCGTCCTGCCGGCAGACTACTATCAGGAGATCACGCCGGAGGGCGCGGCAAAGCGCCAGTGGATCAAACTGGAAGACACGGACACCGTGGCCGCCAATGGGCTCTCCCTGCGTATCAGCGGCATCATCTGCCCGGCAGAGGGCAGTGCCGCCTCCGCCCTTTCCGGCGCACTGGGCTACACCTATCTGCTGACCGACCACATGATCGAGCAGACCATGAACAGCGAGATCCTGCGCTATCAGCTCCTGCCGGAGAACAGCAATTACGACGTCCGCACCGGTCTGCCCTTTTCGCTGGACAGCACCACCGAAAAGAGCGATGCCGAGAAGCGCACCGCCTTCCTCTCCTATGTGGAGGGCCTGCCCCCGGCACAGAAATATACCCTGCTGGTCGCCATCCAGTCCACCATGTCGGAAAGCGACCTGAAAAGCGCCGTTGACACGCAGATGGCCAACTTCCTGCAAACCGGCAGCACGCTGGGATCCCCCGTGTGGGACCGTGCCAAGATGGAGGAAATGATCCGCGGGGCCCTCTCCGCCACCGGTACCACGACATCCTCCGATCTGATGGACAAATACGTGGCCAAGCTCTCTGACGAAAAATTGGCCGCCCTGATCCGCAGTACGATGGAGACGCAGATCGCCCAGCAATATGCCGCCGCCGTCACCCAGGCGCTGGAGGCGCAACTGGATACCGTGACCGACGCGGAGCGGGCGCTGTACAAGGCCAATGTCCTGGCAACGCTGAGCGCCCAGGCAAGTGACACCCTGCCGCTCCTTTCCGTCAAGACCGGTTATCTCCTGCAGAACTACCAGTTGCTGACTGCCCTGCCGCAGGAAGCCTACCAGGCCTATCTGGCCACGCGGAGCGAGGCGGAGATCGACCAGTTGCTGGACGGTCTGCTGACCATCCAGGCGAACACCTATCTGGCAGGCCAGGTCAAGGAGGAAAGTTACCGGGCCAACAAGGCCGCCCTCATGCTGGATACGATCCTGACCCAGACCGCCGCGGCACCGGATGCGGATGCCAAATTTGCCGCCCTGTATGACGGCCACATGCCCTCCCAGACCGCCAAGGAGACCTATGACGATGCGATCGCCGCGCTGGGCTACGTGGACCGGGAGTCACCCGACAAGATCGTTATCTATATGTCCACGTTTGAAGAGAAGGAACACATCGTAGCCGCCATTGACGCCTATAATTCCTCCGTGGATGAGAGCGCCCAGATCAAGTATACCGATTATGTGGCCCTGCTGATGTCCTCCATCACCACGATCATCAATGCCATCTCCTATGTGCTGATCGCCTTTGTGGCCATCTCGCTGGTCGTTTCCTCTATCATGATCGGCATCATTACCTACATCTCGGTGCTGGAACGCACCAAGGAGATCGGTATCCTGCGTGCTATCGGCGCCTCCAAGCGCAACATCTCCGGCGTCTTCAACGCAGAGACGCTGACCATCGGATTTGTCTCCGGCCTGATCGGTATTCTGGTCTCGCTGTGCCTGATCCTGGTCATCAACGTCATCTTGCACGCCCTGACCGGCATCCCGACCCTGAGCGCCAATCTGCCCTGGGTAGGTGCCGTAGCGCTGATCGCCATCAGCATGTTCTTTACCTTTATCGCCGGGTTGATCCCGTCCAGCCTGGCCGCAAAGAAAGACCCCGTAGTCGCCCTGCGGACCGAGTGATCTGCAAGGGAACAAAAAAAGAAACGGCACATGCCCCTGTGGCATGTGCCGCTCCTTTTTTATCTTACGCGCCGAAGAAATAGGCCAGTGCCTGCTCTACCTCCGCATCCCACAGTTCCCAGGTGTGGTCACCCGGCACCGCACGGTATACGAAGGGACGCCCGGAGGAGGCAAGGATCTGTTGCATCTTTTGCGTATCTGGGAAGAAGAAGTCCTCTGTCCCGCAGGCAAGATACATCTTCTCCGGCAGGGCATGTTCCGCTACGGCCCGGCGCGCCAGCGCATACACGTCCTCTTCGCTCCCCTCCAGCCGCTCAGACGGGCCGAAGACGTCCTCCCAGTACGGGGTGCCGAACCGGTCGGTCCGATGGGCCACATCCATGGCACCGGAGAAAGAGGCTACCCCGCCCCAGCGGCCCGGCTGGCGCAGGGCGATCTTCCACGCGCCGTAGCCACCCATGGAGAGGCCCGCGATGTAATTGGCCTCCGGCCGGTCGCTCATCCAAGCGCAACATCTCCGGCGTCTTCAACGCAGAGACGCTGACCATCGGATTTGTCTCCGGCCTGATCGGTATTCTGGTCTCGCTGTGCCTGATCCTGGTCATCAACGTCATCTTGCACGCCCTGACCGGCATCCCGACCCTGAGCGCCAATCTGCCCTGGGTAGGTGCCGTAGCGCTGATCGCCATCAGCATGTTCTTTACCTTTATCGCCGGGTTGATCCCGTCCAGCCTGGCCGCAAAGAAAGACCCCGTAGTCGCCCTGCGGACCGAGTGATCTGCAAGGGAACAAAAAAAGAAACGGCACATGCCCCTGTGGCATGTGCCGCTCCTTTTTTATCTTACGCGCCGAAGAAATAGGCCAGTGCCTGCTCTACCTCCGCATCCCACAGTTCCCAGGTGTGGTCACCCGGCACCGCACGGTATACGAAGGGACGCCCGGAGGAGGCAAGGATCTGTTGCATCTTTTGCGTATCTGGGAAGAAGAAGTCCTCTGTCCCGCAGGCAAGATACATCTTCTCCGGCAGGGCATGTTCCGCTACGGCCCGGCGCGCCAGCGCATACACGTCCTCTTCGCTCCCCTCCAGCCGCTCAGACGGGCCGAAGACGTCCTCCCAGTACGGGGTGCCGAACCGGTCGGTCCGATGGGCCACATCCATGGCACCGGAGAAAGAGGCTACCCCGCCCCAGCGGCCCGGCTGGCGCAGGGCGATCTTCCACGCGCCGTAGCCACCCATGGAGAGGCCCGCGATGTAATTGGCCTCCGGCCGGTCGCTCATCCCGCAGAAAAAGGAGCGGCACAGCGCCGGCAGTTCCTCTGCGATATAGGTAAAATACCGTTCACCATGCGCCATATCGGTGTACCAACTGCGCCCACCGTTGGGCATGACCACCGCGATCCCATAGCGGGAGGCATACCGCTCGATCGATGTGCGCCGCCCCCAGATCGTCTGATCATCTGACAGGCCGTGCAGAAGATACAACGTGGGGAAGGTCTCGCGCCGCGTGCTGTCCATGCCGATCTGCGTCCGGGCAGCCTGCGGCAATATCACCTCCACCGTGGTGGCATGCCCCAGCGCATCGGAATGCATATCTAATTGTACTCGTGCCATGATCATCCTCCTGAACTTTGTTTTCCCCTGTATTGTAGCACATCTCCCGGTCTTTTGCAAGGCTTTTGTACAAAAGGCAACGCTTCTTTTCCTCCTATCTATTGACAAAGGGGCCGTCATCCGATACAATATATAACAAAGAAAGATCCCCGCGGGGAAAAGCCCCCGCTCGGGGATAGATCGGAGAGAAGACCATGGACCCGTATACCCAGGGTTATCCCACATCATCCACCGTCCCGGGTGCCCCCCCTGCATCGCACACCGCCGCCGCACAACGTACTGTGACGCGGGTGGCATTGGGGCTGTTTGCCTTTTCCGTCGTCCCCACGGTGCTGTGTTTAGGCGTGCAACTGCTGGTGCAGATGCTTTGCCCCGCCCTGTTGAACGACCTCTATTTTTCCGTTGCCTTACAGTGCGTTACCATGTACGGCATTGCTTTCCCGCTCGCCTGTCTCATCATGGGCCCGCCGCCCCCTGCTGCGGCGCTAGTGCGGCGGCAGAAGATGCCCGCCTGGCAATTGCTCTGCTATTTCTGCATGTTTGAGACGGGTGCGATCCTCGGCTCTTTTATCGGGCAATACCTGGCCGAGATACTGGGGGCTTGGATCGGCGCCCCTTTGCAGAACACGCTGGATGAGACCGTCTCTGCCCTGCCGACCTGGCTGACGATCCTTTGGGTCGTGCTCCTTGCCCCGCTGATGGAGGAACTGCTCTTCCGCCGCGCGGTGATCGACCGCCTGGCCCCCTATGGGGAGAAGGCCGCTGTCCTCTTCTCCGCCCTGGCCTTCGGCCTGGCGCACGGTAATTTCTTTCAGTTGTTCTACTGCATAGCGGTAGGGATCCTGTGCGGCTATATCTACGTCCGGACGCGCCGCATCTCCTATACCGTGATCCTGCACATGGTCTTTAACTTTTTCGGCTCGGTCGTCATACTCTATCTGTCAGAGCAGGCACACTTGGATGAGTGGGCCGGGGCCGATTCATTGACCTACACGCAGCTGCTCCCCTATCTGGGGCCGATCCTGTTGCTGCTGCTCTACGTATTTCTGGTATACGGGGCAGCGCTGGCCGGGGGCATCCTGCTCTGTTGCCGCTGGAAGAATGCCCGCTTCCGCCCCACCATCTATCCCCTCCCCACTGGCACCTCCCTGTGGCGGACGTATCTGTGCAATGTGGGGACGATCCTGCTGGCGGCCTACGCCATCTTCACCTTCGCCATGACGCTGGTCAGCGCCGTGATCACGGCCGCCTGACCCGCCGGAACAGCCACACACGCTCTATCAGAAAGGGGACCTTATGTCTATACCATATCATACCCATATCCAAACAGCGCTAGAGCGGCTGGACGCCACAGGCGGCCAGCCGGAAGGGAGCAGTATCCAGCCCGGGTTCCGCCAGCGGATATTGCACCTGTTGCACCTGTTGCGTGCCACGCTCTTCCCCACCGCCTTTGCCAATGAGGGCGGGGCGGATCGCTATGCCGACCTTTCCCACGCCGCGGACACCCTGCTGACCCTGCTGGAAGAGGTCATGCCGCAGGAGACGCCCGCGCGCCGCGTGCAGATCACCACTGCCTTTATCGATGCCCTGCCGGAGGTGGCAGAGACCCTGCACACCGATGTCCAGGCCGCCTATGAGGGCGACCCCGCCGCGCGCTCCGCCACGGAGATCATGCTGGCCTATCCCGCCTTTGAGGCCATCAGCATCTACCGGCTGGCGCACGTCCTGTATACCGCCGGGGTGCCCCTTTTGCCCCGCATGATGACCGAGCACGCCCACCGCAACACGGGGATCGACATCCACCCGGGTGCCACGATCGGCCCCTCTTTCTTCATTGACCACGGCACAGGCGTCGTCATTGGTGAGACCTGCCACATCGGTGCGCATGTCAAACTCTATCAGGGCGTCACACTGGGGGCCAAGAGCTTTGAGCTGGATGCCGACGGGAACCCCGTCAAGGGCATCAAGCGCCACCCGGACATCGGGGACCGCGTGGTCATCTATGCCAATGCCACGATCTTAGGGGGGCAAACGCATATCGGCAGTGGCTCCGTCATCGGAGGTAACGTATGGCTGACGCACTCCGTCCCGGAAAACAGCACCGTCTATTATAACGGGAACAGCGCCGCCACCGTGGCCCCGCCGGAGCGGTCATAAAAACAAGAGAAGCGCCCCTGTGCATGCACGCATGCACAGGGGCGCTTTGCAGCTATTCAGGTCATTTCACAACACACGGGTGGCCAAAAATCATCACACCCAGCCGTTGCGCTCTCCCTCCTGCCCGGGCAGGCGCACGATGCCATTGGCAAAAGACAGATACCCCAAAGACAGGCAGGTCACCAGATAAGAGTCTGTCATATACAGCGTGCCGGACAGCGTATTGACGATATAGGGCAGGAACGTGAGCAGGAGACTGATGATCACACACAGGAGCGTGGTGTTGGTCAGTGCGGCCAGGTCGGCATGCCCGGTATAGAACAGCAATATCTGCCAGAACAGCGCGATCGTCAAAAACAGCAGGGCGTATTCAGAGAAGGTGTCAAAGGCGCTCAGCGAGGTGTAGGCACCTTCCTCCAGCGAAGCGGCCACGATATACAGCAACTGGTGCACAATGCAGAAAAAGGCGGAAAGCAGGTAGAACAGATAGGTGCGCAGGCCTGCCGCCAGGAACAGAAACAGCACCGGGGTATAGACGAACAGATCATCGATCCGGAACCCCTCCCCCGCCACGGCGCGTTTCCATTGCAGTCCGATCGCCAGCAACAGCGCAAGGGCAGAAAACAAAAACACACCGATGCGAGAACGGCGGCGCCCCTGCAAAACAGAATATCCCGGTACCATCGACCATACCTCCCTATCTAAAAAACATTTCTCCGGTGCATCTCTATTATACACCGCCGCCGGCATTTCTGTCAATGCATCCCGATAAAATTTTGCCCCGCATCCGTGCGGGGCAAAATTTTATCGGCCAGATATCTTAGAGCGTCTGCAAAAATGCTTCCAGTTTCCGCGCGATCAGGACATGCCCGGCATCATTGGGATGCAGGCCGTCCGGGCAATACGCGATGCGTTGCCCCTCCAGCTTGGGCTGGATGCCACCGTGTGCAAAGAGGTCCAGCACCGGCAGGCCATATAATTCTGCCACCTCCCGCAAAATGCGCACGTATACATGCAGGGTGCCTACGTCCTGCGGCTTATTGCCGTTGCCCCGCGGATCATCCTCGTTCGCGCGGTGGAGGGGCGTCATGACCACGATGGTGGCGGTAGGATATTTGGTGATGAGCGAGGAAAACAGCGTATGGCAGGCGCCGTAAAAACTGTCCGGCGTGCGGTCGTCTGGCGTGCCCAGGGGGGCATCCCCATGGCCGAAGTCATTGGTACCGCCAAAGACCAGTACCAGATCTGCCTCCGGGTCCATTCCTGCCACGCGGGAGCAAAAATCGCGGTCAAAACTGGCATTTGGCTCTGCCGGGCGCAACTGGCGTGCCAGGCGCGTGCCACTGATGCCGTAATTGTGGACGACAGCACCGTATTTGTCCCCCAGCAGGTGGCAGTAGATATGGGAAGGGCTACTGGTCCCTACCCCCTCGGTGATGCTATCGCCCAGTGCGTGAATGCGGATACCTTGTAATTGCATGTTCCTGTTCCTTTCTTTCCACCTGTCCGACATGTTTTTGTATTTTTTGTGTCAAAGGCGCAGCTTAAGAAGGCATTTCATCAAAGTCTTCCAGGCGCAGGCCGGGGTTCTTGTCCAGGGCCCAATCCACGGCCCAGTTGCCCGGGAATATCAGCAGATAGTTCCCGCGGAAGTCCTGCACCAGGCGCGTATCGCTCCCCAGTATCAGGCGGGTATAGTCCACATCTTCCTCGGCCACGACGCGCCGGATGATCTGGTGCGGCAGATCATGGCGATAGATGCTGACGCCATATTCATCCTGCAGGCGATATTCCAGTACCTCAAATTGCAAGACGCCCACCACGCCCACGATCACGCGCTCCATACCACAGCCCGGTTCCAGGAATATCTGGATCGCGCCCTCCTGGGCGATCTGCTCCATCCCTTTAGCGAACTGCTTACGCTTCATCGAGTCGGTCTGCTCCACCAGGGCAAAATGCTCCGGCGCGAAGGTGGGGATCTTGTCAAACCGCATCCCCTTGCAGGCGACATCAGACACCGTATCTCCGATCGAGAAGATGCCCGGGTCGAATACCCCGATGATGTCCCCGGCATAAGCGTGGTCGATGACGGCGCGTTCTTCTGCCATCATCTGCTGTGGCTGAGAAAGGCGGAATGCCTTGCCCCCCTGCGCGTGGAAATATTCCACCCCCCGGTCGAACATACCGGAGCAGATCCGCATGAAGGCGATCCGGTCGCGGTGCGCCTTGTTCATATTGGCCTGGATCTTGAATACGAAGGCGGAGAAGTGCGGGGAGAACGGATCCACCGTCGTTTCCCCGGCGCGGCGCGGCAGGGGCGGGGTGGTCATGCGCAAAAAGGCCTCCAGAAACGGCTCTACCCCAAAGTTGGTCAGGGCCGAACCGAAGAACACCGGGCTGAGTTCCCCGCGCCGGACGCGCTCCAGGTCGAATTCATAGCCGGCTACATCCACCAGTTCCACCTGTTCTACCAATTCCCGGCGGCGCTTTTCCCCGATCAGACTGTCCAACTTCTCGGTATCGGTCATGTCACACGCGATACCGCTGATACGGTTGCGCCCCGCATGGAACTGGTCAAAGGCCAGCACCTCGTGCTTCTCCCGGTCATACACCCCGCGGAAATCCTGGCCACAGCCGATCGGCCAGTTCATGGGATAGGTGCCGATGTTGAACTCCTTTTCCAATTCGTCCAGCAGGTCAAAGGGGTCGCGCGCTTCACGGTCCAACTTGTTGATGAAGGTGAAGATCGGAATATGCCGCATGGCACATACCCGGAACAATTTGCGCGTCTGCGGCTCGATGCCCTTGGCGGCATCGATCACCATGACGGCAGAGTCGGCCGCCATCAGGGTACGGTAGGTATCCTCGGAAAAATCCTGGTGCCCCGGCGTATCCAGGATGTTGATACAGTAATCTTCATACTGGAACTGCATCACCGAAGAGGTGATGGAGATGCCGCGCTGTTTTTCCAGCGCCATCCAGTCCGAGACGGCGTGGCGGTCACTGGCCTTCCCCTTGACGCTCCCGGCGGATTGGATCGCGCCCCCGTAAAGCAGGAGCTTTTCCGTTAGCGTCGTCTTGCCGGCATCGGGGTGCGAGATGATGGCAAAGGTGCGCCGCCTGCCTATTTCTTTCTCAAGTTCGGTCATATCGTTTCTCCTTATTCTATCTGACCTGTTTATTATACACCCCCGCCCCGTATTATGCAAGGGGGCACTGTGAAAAAAAGTGCGGATATGTTCCAACGATCATAGCCATCTGCCGGGCGCGGAAGGAGCCTACGTTTTCGTGGCCTCCCTCCGGGAGGGAGGTGGGCATGTTATAATACGAAGTGCAACACCCCCG
>CAYXDB010000060.1:0-10623 GCA_964463735.1 uncultured Ruminococcus sp.
GCCCATCAGATACCGAGGTTTATCCTTGGGCATATAGGGCTCGACCGTTTCGATGATATGATACATCTCCTCGGCCGTCTCGCCGACTGCCAGGCCGCCCAGGGCGTATCCGTCACACTCCAGTTCGGCAATGGCCTGCATGTGGGCGATGCGGAGATCCTCATACGTACTGCCCTGATTGATGCCGAACAGCAACTGGTGCGGATTGACGGTATCTTCTGCCTGGTTCAGGCGTGCCAGTTCCGCCTTGCAACGGGCCAGCCAGCGCACGGTACGCTCGGTAGAGCGCTTGGTATACATATATTCTGCCGGGTTCTCGATACATTCATCAAAGGCCATGGCGATGGTAGAACCCAGATGGGACTGGATGCGCATGCTCTCCTCCGGCCCCATGAAGATCCGCTTCCCATCCATGTGGGAATTGAAGGTCACGCCCTCTTCCTGTATCTTGCGCAGTTTCGCCAGAGAAAAGACCTGGAAGCCGCCGCTGTCGGTCAGGATCGGCTTATCCCAGTTAAAGAATTTATGCAGCCCGCCCATGCGGTGGATCAGTTCATCCCCGGGGCGGATATGCAGGTGGTAGGTATTGGACAATTCGACCTGGCAATGCAACTCACGCAGATCCATGGTGGACACGCCGCCCTTGATGGCGGCGCTGGTGCCCACGTTCATAAACACCGGTGTTTCGATCACACCGTGCACGGTCTCCATACGGCCACGGCGGGCCGCCCCTTCAGTCTTCAGGATGGTGAACATAGTCTCTCGCTTTCTTATTTACGTAATACGCTCAAACTGGCGATCCAACTGGCTCTTCTTCAGCCGGATGGCGATGGGCCGCCCGTGGGGGCATACGGTGATATCCGGCAGGGCCATCACGCGGGACACCAGCCACGCGATCTGTGCCTCCCCATACAGACGCCCGCCCTTGATCGCCGCCTTACAGGCGATCTGGTATAAGGTCTTCTCCCGGCGCATGGCCTCCGTGACCGCGACATCCCCGCGCCCAGCGGCCAGTTCCCCGGCTATCTGAATGAGCAGTTCCTCTGCGTCGGATGGCTGGATGCGATCGGGGACGGCACGCAGGATCACCTCTTTGTGCGCCTCATCGACCTGGAGGGAGAAGCCGATCTCCTCGAGCTCTGCCCCGTGCTCCAACAAAGCGGCCAGTTCCTGCGGTGCAAGGGAAACATGGATCCCCACCAGCAGTGGCTGGGAGGACACGCGGCCATCGGCCAACTGCTGTGCCTTCAACTGTTCAAAGAGCAGGCGCTCATGCGCCGCGTGCTTATCGATCCACAACAGATCTTCCCCCTGCTCGACCAATACATAACAGCGGAACGCCTCGCCGATGATGCGATACGGCAGTGTAGCATCCGGTGCGTCCGGCCCGGCGGATGCCTCTGGCGCAAGGGATGCCGGCAGTGCCTGCTCTGCCGGCGGCGGGGGCGTAGTGGCCTGAGGAGTGGGGGCGGGTGGGATCCCGGCGGCCAGCACGGTATGGGGGGCTGACACGGGGGCATAGGTAGCCCCCGGCTGGTCGGTATCGCGCTCCTGCTGGATCGCGCGCCATCTGTCCCGCAGGCCGGAAGGCGCGGGGGAAGGGCGGTGCGGGGCCGCTGGCCCTTCCTCCGGGGCGGGTGGCATGCTTTGCGCGGCCGGTGCGGCGGCGGCGGGCGGCACAGCGCCCTCACTCTCTGCCGTAGTCTGCGCTAAAGAAAGCGGCGCTTCCCTTTCCGCAAGCGCGGGCGCTTCCGGTGCCGGGGCGGGTGCCATGGGTACCGGCGCGGCCAACTGCGTCCCGCGGGTATCGGCGCCAATCGGGACGAAGGCGGCACGCGGGTCCCCCTTGGTGCGCCCACCGGGCAGGGACATATCTGGGCGCGTCGTATTATTGGCAAGGGCAGAGCGGACCGCATAATACACCAGCTCAAACACGGCGCGCTCGTCCGAGAATTTGACCTCCAGTTTAGCGGGGTGGACATTCACATCCACGGCATCCAACCGCACCTGCAAAAAGAGGGCGCAGACGGGGAACCGCTCCGGCGCTATATAGGAGGTGCAGGCCTTTTCCAGTGCGGCCATGACCGTCTTGCTCTTGACATAGCGGCCGTTGATAAAGACGTTTTGATAATTGCGGTTATTGCGCACGTTATCCGGCGCGCCCACATAGCCGGAGATCTGCATGGCGCGATCCTCCCCCTGTACGGGCAAGAGGCGGTGGGCAAACTCCCGCCCCAGCAGGGCGTAGAGCGTATTCTTCAATTTCCCATCCCCGGTGGTCGAAAAGCGGGTGTGCCCGTCCAGCACCAGGGTGAAGGCGATATCCGGGCGGGACATGGCGACCTTCTCCATCACGGCGGCGGCGGCCATCGCCTCGGTCACATCCTTTTTTAAGAATTTGCGCCGCGCGGGGACATTGGAAAACAGTTCTTCCACCACGATGGTGGTACCATCAGCACAGCCGACCTCGGAAACATCCAGGATGCGGCCCCCTTCGGAGGTCAGGATCGTGCCGGACTCTGCTTCCTTCGTCTTGCTCAGGATCCGCACGCGAGAAACGGCGGCAATGGCCGCCAGCGCCTCCCCACGGAAGCCCAGCGTGCCGATCGCCACCAGATCATCGGCCTCCCGGATCTTGCTGGTGGCGTGGCGGCGCAGTGCCACGGGGAGATCCGCGGGCGACATGCCGCAACCATCGTCTGTGACGCGGATGAGGCTGATGCCGCCATGGCGCAACTCAGCGGTGATATTCTTTGCGCCGGCGTCAATGGCGTTTTCCAGCAGTTCTTTCAGCACGGAGGCCGGGCGGTCTACGACCTCCCCGGCGGCGATCAGATTGGCTACTTCAAAACTCAGGACCTGGATCTTCCCCATAGGTGCACCTCCTTTCTGCGGTCATTTAGGCGTGGGGATCTGTGGATACAATCTTCTTCAATTCAAAGATGAAATTCATCGCCTCGATCGGCGTCATGACATTCAGGTCCGCCTGCCGGATCTTATCTGCCGCTTCCCGCGCTTCTTCGTCGCAAAGCGACGTTAGCATATCCATCACGGGGGCGGGGGCGGGCGGCGTCGCGGAATGGCGCGGGGATGGCAGGGCGGCCCCCTTTTCGATACTGTCCAGTATCTCGCGGGCGCGGCGCACGACCTCGTGCGGGACGCCGGCCAATTTCGCCACCTCGATCCCGTAGCTGTCGTCCGTCGCACCACGCACGATCTTACGCAAGAAGGTGATGCTGTCGCCATGCTTCTTGGCGGCGATGTGGTAGTTGACCACCCCTTCCAGTTCCTCTTCCAGTGCCGTCAGTTCATGATAATGCGTGGCAAAGAGAGTCTTGGCGCCCAGGCGCTTACTGCACGTGTACTCGGCCACGGCGCGGGCGATGCTCATCCCATCATACGTGCTGGTGCCGCGCCCCACTTCATCATACACGATCAGGGAGCGGGGGGTGGCCTTTTGCAGGATGTTGGCCACCTCGCTCATCTCCAGCATGAAGGTGGACTGGCCGGAGGCCAGGTCATCGGAGGCGCCCACGCGGGTGAACACCTTGTCCACGATGCAGAGATGCGCCTCTTTTGCGGGGACGAAGGAGCCGATCTGCGCCATGATCGCAATGAGGGCGACCTGCCGCATATAGGTAGATTTGCCCGCCATATTGGGGCCGGTGATGAGCCAGAGCCGATGGCGGCCGGTATCCAGATCGGTATCATTGGGGACGAAATAACTATCGCTGACAAAGCGCTCTACGACCGGATGGCGCCCCTCCTGCACCACAAAGCGATCGTCCATCGTGATCTCGGGGCAGGTGTAATTGTTTTTGGAGGCGACCTCCCCTAAAGACAGGAGGACATCCACCTCTGCCACTTCCGCCGCGGTGCGCTGGATGCGGGCGGCGGCGGCGGCGACCGTCTCCCGTATGCGGGTGAAGAGCGAAAACTCCCATGCCGCCAGTTTATCCACGGCGCCCAGCACCGTCGCCTCCATATCCTTGAGTTCCTGGGTGATATACCGCTCACAATTGGCCAGCGTCTGCTTGCGGATATAGCGATCCGGCACCTGGTCGGTCTGCGAGCGGGTCACCTCTATGTAATAACCAAAGACCTTGTTATACCCCACGCGGAGGTTGCGGATGCCGGTCGCGTCCCGTTCCCGGGCCTCGATCTCCTCGATCCAGCCCTTGCCGTTCTGCATGACGGAGCGCAGATAATCCACGTCTTTATCATAGCCGTCCCGGATGATGCCACCGTCCCGCAGGGCGAGCGGCGGATCCTCCTCGATCGATGTCTGGATCAGCGTGCAGATATCCGCGAGCGTGTCCATCCCCTCGGCCACTTCCCGCAGGCGCGGGCTGGAAAAGGCACGCAACTGCTCCAGCAGTGTGGGGAGGATCACGATGCTCTGATAGATCGCGCGCAGGTCCTTGGCATTGGCGGTGCCGTACACGGTCTTGGCGGTCAGGCGCTCCAGATCCAGCACCGATGACAGGAGGGTGCGCAGTTCCTGCCGCGCCATATAGTCATCAAAGAACTCCTGCACGGCGGCCTGGCGGCTGTTGATCGCCACCGGGTTGAGCAGCGGCTTCAATATCCAGGCGCGCAGCATACGGGCGCCCATGGCGGTCTGCGTCTTGTCAAGCACCCACAGCAAAGAGCCTTTTTTCTCCTTGGTGCGCATGGCCTCGACCAATTCCAGGTTGCGGCGCGTGCTGAGATCGATCTCCATATACTGTCCATCGGAATAGATGTGCAGCTCCCGGGCGAAGGAGACCCCCGTCTTTTGCGTCTCTTTGATATAGGCGAGAAGGGCGCCCACCGCACGCAGGGCAACGGTGTCCGGGAGGCGGCGGGTCTCCTCTTCCCCAAACTGATCCTCCACAGACATGCGGGCGGCCACTACATCAAACAGGTCGGCGCGGCCATCCGTCAGCAAGGTGCCGAACCGGGAGGTCATGAAATCGGCCGCCTCGTGGCATCCTTTGCGGGAAATGTTCAAGATCGCCTCGCTGGGGGCATAGATGCCCAATTCGTTTTCCAGCCGTGCCAACTGGTCACCGCCCTCTAACACGGTCACCGAGATCTGCCCGGTGGATATATCGGCAAACCCCAGGCCGATCGCATGATCGGCATAGCAGAGTGCGGCCAGATAGTTGTTCTTCTGGTCGGGCAGGAGGCTCCCATCGGTGATCGTGCCGGGGGTCACCACGCGCACGATCTCCCGCCGCACCAGGCCTTTGGCCAGGGCCGGATCCTCTGTCTGTTCACAGACTGCTACGCGATACCCGCGCTCCACCAGCCGGCCGATATACACATCCGCCTTATGGAACGGCACACCGCACATGGCGGCGCGGCGCTCCCCGCCGCAGTCACGCCCCGTCAGGGTCAGTTCCAGCACGCGGGAGACGGTCACAGCATCGGAAAAGAACATCTCAAAGAAATCTCCGAGACGGTACATCAGGATATAGTCCTGATACTGCGCCTTGATATCCAGATACTGCTGCATCATAGGCGTCACGACCGACAGCGTGGAAGGATCGGTTACCAGTTCAGCCATTTCATTTCTCCGTTTCGCTTAAATTACCGGGGGGTCGTCAGTGGCAGCCGCCGCAGGTGGCACAGTCATGGGTGCATTCGCTGGACGGGCGCACACCAAAGGCGTAGAACGTGATCTCTTCATTGATCTGCTTCATGAGTGCCTGCACGGCCTCTTGCGCGGCGGCGAAGCGGGCATAATGCTCATTCTGATGGATCAGGCCGCCCAATTCGTCCAATTTGGCCTTCAACTGCTCAATGACCGTTTTGTCCTGTTGTTCCGGCTCACGATTGAATTCCTCGGCAAGGCACGTGCGGTGGGCATTATACTCGGCCATCTGGCCGGAGAGGACCGTATCCTCTTCAAAGGCGGCCTTGGCCGCGTCATATTCCTTTAGCACCTGGTCATCCCGGATGCCCTCTCCCAGGGCTTTTGCCAGTTCCAATACGCTCATATCTCTTCTCCTTATCTTTTATGCGTGGTCAGTCATCGTGCCGTACAGGGCATACGGCTCCGCCCGGTCGATATGCACCCAGCGGAATTCCCCGCAGTCCTGGTCCGTGGCGGCAAAATGCACCAGTTTCCCGCTGGCGGTACGGCCGTTATACAATTGATCTTTCTGGTGGCTGGCGCCATCGACCAGCACCCGCAGGGTCTGCCCTTCCAGGCGCTGGTTGGCGGCGGCAGAGAGCGTGTCCTGCAGGGCGAGCAAACGGTCGAACCGTGCATGCTTGACATCCTCGGGTACGGCATCCGGCATCGTGGCGGCCGGTGTGCCCTGGCGCGGGGAATACAGGAAAGCATAGATCATATCAAAGTGCACCCGCTCTAAGATCGCCAGCGTTTGGGCAAATTCTTCTTCGCTCTCCCCGGGGAACCCTACAATGATATCCGAGGTGAGAACGATGCCGGGCATGGCCGCACGCAGGCGGTCTACCACCCCCAGATAATGGGCGGTGTCATAATGCCGGTTCATGGCCTGCAACACGCGGTCACTGCCCGACTGCAACGGCAGGTGGAAATGCGGCGCCATACGTTCCGGATGTGCCGCCATGACGGCGATCAACCGGTCGGAGACGTCTTTGGGGTGGCTGGTCATGAAATGCAACAGAAAATCCCCGGGCAGGGCACACAACCGTTCCAGCAGGCCGGCAAAATCACAGTCACTGTGATAGGAATTGACGTTCTGCCCCAGAAGGGTGATATCGCGGCACCCGTCTGCGACCAGTGCGCGCACTTCCTCTACCACGGCGGCGCTGGCGCGGCTCCGCTCACGCCCCCGCACGTGCGGGACGATGCAATATGTACAGAAATTGTTGCACCCATACATGATGCTGACATAGGCGCGATGCCGGTGGGTGCGGGAGACCGGCAGTCCCTCGGCCACCTCCCCGTCATCCTCCCCCAGCAAAAACTGGCGCCGGTGCTGTACCATAGCACGCAAAAGTACCAGGGGCAATTTGTGGAGGGAGGCCGGCTCTATGGTGAAGCTGACGTACGGGTACCCCTGCTTCAGCTGTGCGACGCGCGCCGGTTGGGCGGTCATACAGCCGCACACACCGACCAGCAGATCCGGGTTGAGCGCCCGCAGATGCTTACAGTTGCCGATGATGGACAGCGCCTTCAACTCGGCGTGCTCCCGCACGGCACAGGTGTTCAACAGGATGAGATCGGCCTCCTCCGGCCGTGTGACCGGGACGTATCCCATCTCCTGTGCCAGGCCGCGCAGTTTCTCCCCATCTGCCTCGTTCTGCTGACAGCCAAAGGTGATCACATACACCCCGTGTGCCCGGCCGGATGCGGCATCTGCTTCGTTTTTTCTCTTTATTTTCTCTATCGCGGTGCGTATCTCCGCGTTCTCTCTGATATCCATTATCTCTCCTTGCAATTCTCCTGTATCCCCCGCCACACCCTCAAGGGGAGACGAGGAACGTGTAGGCGGCACGCACCGTGCATCGCCCGGTCTCTGCTGTGAGTAGCAATATGACCTGATAGGTACCGCGCTCAAACAGCGCGGGCGCCGGGCAAGACGGGCCGCTATACAGCAGTGTCTCTCCCTGATAGACGCGATACGTCACGGCCACCCCCGCTTCCTCCGGCAGGGGCTGGACCGCCCCCAGCGGCAGGCAGGGCAGATCGCCCTCTGTCTCCTGACGCATCTCAAAGGAACAGCAGGTGGCTTCCCCACCCTGCCCGTCCGGCACCTTCCAGCACCACTGCGTCATACTGGGCAAAAGGGACGCCCCGGAAAGTTCCAGCGCCGGGGCCGCCTCACCGGTCAGGGAGGGGGCCGCCGCCGCACTGCTGTAAAACAGGTAGGCACCGGCATCGTCAAGCAGGAAGGTCTGCCCCGCGGTATCGGTCACATAGGCCTGCCCCTCCTCCGGGGCAAAGCGCAGGCGATAGGCGGTGGCGTAGCCGTCCCGGATCCATTCCAGCAGCAGGCCGCCCTGGTCGCGCCCGTCCCGGGTGCTGGGGACAGCCTGACAAAAGGCCTGTGCCGCGGCAGAAAAAAAGGGATCCCCCGCGGGGAAAACATATTCCTCCCCCAGCGCATCGGTCATGGCGAAGTAATCACAGGTGCCACAATCGGTGGGGAGTGCGGGGCGCCGTGTCATAGAGGACAGGAGCAGGAGCAGAACGGGGATGCCCAGGATGCACACCAGTGCGATCCCCCGGATCACGGCAGTACGTTTCACGCCTTGCTCTCCTTTCTCTCCTGTCTTGCGCCGCTCAGGCCTCCCCGGGCGCGGCAGGCATCGGATCCACACCACTCAGGCGGCGGATCACATATCCGGCCAGCATCAGCCCGGCAACCGCCGGGACATAGGAGATAGAGGCGGGAATGTGGCGCCCATTCTCCTGGATCGGGCAAAGGGGGGCGCGCGGTGCCTCATCCGACCACAAAACATCCACATGCAACACGCCTTCTGCCCGCAGGCGCGCACGCATCGCCCGCGCCAGGGGGCAGGTGTGGGTGTGCGCCAGATCACCGATCTGCAGGCGCTCCGGATACAGTTTATTCCCCGTCCCCATGCAGGAGACGATTGGGACGCCCTGGCGGGTGGCTTGCCGGATCAGGGCCACTTTGCTGGTGACGGTATCGATGGCATCGATGATATACTGCGGCTTTGCCTCTTCCAGCAGGTGCGGCAGATCCACCTCCTCCAGAAATTGCTGGCGTGCCACGACATGGGCACCCGGATGGATACGGGCGACCCGCTCAGCGGCCACTTCCACCTTGGGGCGCCCCACGGTGGTGCTATCGGCTAAGATCTGGCGGTTGATATTGCTCTCGCTGACGATATCATGATCCACCAGCCACAGCGTGCCAACGCCGGCACGCGCCAGCGCCTCGCAGGCGTAGCCGCCTACGCCCCCCAGCCCTATGAGCAACACCCGGCTCTCCTGGAGGCGCTGTACAGCCTCGCCCCCCAACATAAGGGCGGTGCGGGAAAAGCGCTCATCCCCCATAGCCAGTCCCCTTCTCCGGGCGGGCGATGGGCCCGTCAGACTTTTTCCACTTTAATGACATTGGTACTGCCACTCTGCCCAATGGGGAGCCCCGCCGTCAGGACTACGTAATCACCGGGGTGCACATAGCCGCTTTCTTTGGCAATGGAGACCGCATGGGTAAACAATTCATCGGTGCTGTCCTGATAATCAGAATGCAACGGCACGACCCCGTGGGACAGGGACAGCTGGTGATAGGTCTTTTCTTCCGGCGTCATGGCCAGAATGGGAATGCGGGGGCGGAAGGCCGAGCAGGCACGCGCCGTGATGCCGCCGCGTGTGACGACCAAGATGGCCGATGCCCCCAGGTCACGGGCGGTCGCGCAGGCCGCGTCACAGATCGCCGTAGTGATACTGTGGCGGTCGTGCACCATCTCTCCCCCATCGGCGGGGCGATCCTGCTCGGCCCGCTCCAGGACCCGGGCCATGGTGCGCACCGCCTCGACCGGGTATTTCCCGGCGGCCGTCTCCCCGGACAACATGACGACCGATGTGCCGTCGAAGACGGCATTGGCCACGTCCGATACCTCGGCGCGGGTGGGGGTGCGATTGCTGACCATCGATTCCATCATCTGGGTAGCGGTGATAGAGGGCTTGCCAGCCTCGCGGCACCGGCGGATCATGGTCTTCTGGATGCCGGGCAACTGCTCCACGGGCACCTCGACCCCCATGTCGCCACGGGCGACCATGATGGCGTCGGCCTCCCGCAGGATCTCATCAAAATGGCTGATGCCCTCCTGATTTTCGATCTTGGCAATGATACGGATGTTGTGACCGCCCTCTTTTTCAAGGAAACTGCGCAGGGCGCGTACATCCTCCGGCGTGCGCGTAAAGGAAGCGGCAATGAAATCCACCCCGTGCCGGATGCCAAAGCGGATATCTGCCTGATCCCGCTCGGACAAAAAAGGTAGATCGATGGGCACGCCGGGCAGGTTGATCCCCTTATAGGGCTTGATGACGCCGTAATTTTCCGCCACAGCCAGCACATCGATCCCTCTACCCCGGTCACATGCAGGGCCAGCTTCCCGTCATCCACCAAAATGCGATCCCCCGCCTGCACATGCTGTGCCAGATGGGGATAGGTGATGGCCACCGCGGTGGGGTCTTCTTCCCGCGCCGCGGGGGTAAAACGGATCACGTCCCCCGTGCTGACCTGCCGCTCGGGCACGCAGGGCTGGGTACGGATCTCCGGCCCGCGGGTGTCCAGGAGGAGGGCGGCGGCCACGCCAACGCGTTCCCGCGCCGCGCGAAAGGCCGTCAGATTCTTTTCATGCATGGCATGGTCCCCGTGCGAAAAGTTCATCCGCGCCACATTCATCCCCGCGCGTAGCATCTCCTCTAAGATCCCCTGCTCCGCGCAGGCAGGACCGATCGTACAGATGATCTTGGTAGAACGCATATCTCTCCCCCTTTATTTGCCACGCGCACCGCATGGCGCCGCTAAAAGCATAAACTATTCCGTATACAGTATACCACAAAATGCGCAGGAATGCAATGTTCTTTTACAAATCTTTTTGAAGTTTTTTGTAATGTTTCAATAAATGCGCGGCCGAAAGGCAAAAAGTACTTTTCGTTTGGCA
>CAYXDB010000061.1:0-10537 GCA_964463735.1 uncultured Ruminococcus sp.
TTGCATATACTGTCCATATATGCGTCTGCCAGCGGCGCCAGCCCGGCGGGCGAGAAGGGGGGAAGATATGAGGACCCGGTTCTGTCAGACGCTCGGCATCGCCATCCTGGCCTTCGGCATCGGCGTGCTGGTCTCCTTCTTTTTACCGGAGCAGGTGCTGGTGGTGATCGAGGCCATTACCATCATTGGCATCGGCATCATCTATTTTTCCAAGAAATAGCTGACATTGGATCGGCCATTTTGAAGAGGTGCTATTTATGAAGATCGTCATCGTCCGTTCCCCCCGTTTCCTTGCCCCCCTGCTACGTCGGATCTTCCATATCCGGCGGGCCTGAGGGCGGCCGCCTGCCACGGCAGGCGGCTTTTTTCCTGCCGCGTACGGCGGCCCTGCATAAGGCGGGGGCCTGCCGGACATACTACCCATGCCAATTTATAGAAGGAGGTGCGCGATATGTGCATCAGAAGAAGGAGCCATTTCTGCCTGGACCACCCGGTGCTGTGCGGCATGCTGGTCGGCTTTGCCGCTATTGGGGTCTGCGGCGTTGCCATGGCGGTGAAGAAAAAGGGGAAGAAACTGGGCCGTGCCGCCGGGCAGGCCGGGAGCGCCTGCGTGGAGAGCGTCCGGGAAATGGCGGCAAACGCCATGGAAGACGGCATACAGAAGGTAGACGGCCTGGTGCAGAAGGTGCAGGGGAAACAGTCATCCACCCGGCGCACCCGCCAGGCCCCGGCGCAGGAGGAAGATGACTGACGTCCTCTTGTACGGTATGGGCAAAATTTTTTCATTTTCCGCGCAGAAAAAGAGCAAAATGCCTTGCATTTTGCTCTTTTTCATGCTATACTGAAGAAAATCGGTGGCCCACACCGTAAAAAGGAGAGCAACGATGGAAAAACTCAACAAGATAGGCGTCCAACTATACACCATCCGCGACTTCATGAAGACAGAAGAAGATATCCGCGTCAGTTTTGACAAATTGAAAAAGCTGGGATATGACGAGGCACAGACCGCCGGATGCGCGATCCCCTATGCCCGGTTTGGGGAGCTGGCACGCGAGGCCGGTATCACGATCGTAGGCACGCATGACGATTTTGGCCGTATGTGCCAGGATCCGGAAGGCTCTATGAACGATCACGCACTGCTGGGCACCCGGATCATGGGGATCGGCGGTTTCTTCAGCGAGGATCTGGCCGAGTACAAAAAGTTCATCGCGCAGGCCAACCAGGTCGCCGCGAACATCAAGGCACGCGGCTTCAAATTCACCTACCACAACCACAGCCACGAGTTCCTCCGCCTGGAAGGAAAGTTGATCATGGACTGGCTGCTGGAGGGACTGGACCCGGACAACACCGGTTTCGTGCTGGATACCTACTGGGTACAGCACGGCGGCGGAGATGTGCGCCACTGGATCGAAAAACTGGCTGGCCGGATCGACATCCTGCATCTCAAGGACATGGCCAAGAGCCCACGCGGGGCAGAACAACCGCAATACTACACCGAGATCGGGAACGGCAACCTCTACTGGGAGGGCATCCTGGAGGCGGCCCTGCGCACCGGCGTGCGCCACTTCGTAGTCGAGCAGGATACCTGCCCCGGTGACCCGTTTGAAAGTCTGAAGCGCAGCAGTGAATATCTGCATGCCAACTTCTTCTAATTTTTTTGATGTAACGAACATAAAGGAGAACTAGACCCATGGCACGTATCGTATACAATATGGACCGTGAGTGGCGCTTCCACCGTGGCGAACTGGAGCAGGAGCAAAAGAACAGCCATTCCGCCTCTTATGCCTCCTCCAAGTCCGGCGCAGCAGACGGCGCGGCATCCACCCAATTTGCCGATGGCGACTGGCGCCTGCTGGACCTGCCCCACGATTATTTTGCGGAGAGCGAATTTTCCAAAAACAATCTGCTCTCCCACGGCTACCGCGACCGTTGCAATGCCTGGTACCGCAAGACCTTTGCCCTGAGCACAGATTTGATCGGCAAGCAATTGCTCCTGTGCTTTGACGGGACGGCTGTCAATGCAGAATTCTATTTCAACGGTTCCCTGCTGGAGCGTTCTTTCTCTGCCTATACCGAGACGTTCTTTGACGTCACCGACCGTGCCCGGTGCGAGCCGGGAGAATACAATGTCCTGGCCGTGCACATCCGCGGCATGGAGACGGAGGGCTGGTGGTACGAGGGCGCCGGCATCTACCGCCACGTGCGCCTGTACGCGAAAGACTCTCTGCATATCGCCCACAACGGTATCTATGGCAAACCGGTGCTCAAGCCCGGCACCAAGAACAGCTGGACGGTGGAAGTACAGACCGAGGTGGAGAACAGCGATTATGACACCGCGCAGACCGCCATCGTGCACGCCGCCCTGTATGACGGCGAGACGCTGGTAGCGCAGAGCACCGCAGCACCGGCCGTCTGCCCCTTTACATCCGTCACCCCCGTGAAGCAGAAGCTGTCCGTCTCCCGCCCCACCCGCTGGGACGTGGATCACCCCCAACTGTATACCCTCCGCGTTTCGGTCGAAAAGAACGGCCAGATCGTAGATGAGGACACCGTGCGCATCGGCTTCCGCACCTTCCATATCGATGCAGAAAAGGGCTTCTTCCTCAATGATCGCCCGCTGAAGATCAAAGGTACCTGTAACCACCAGGATCACGCCGGGGTCGGCGTGGCCGTGCCGGACTCTGTCCAGTATTACCGCATCCGGCGCCTGAAGGAGATGGGGTGCAACGCCTACCGCTGTTCCCACAACCTGCCCGCGCGTGAGATCCTGGACGCCTGTGACGAACTGGGTCTGATCGTGATGGACGAGAACCGCCGTTTCGAGACGCGAGAGGAAGTGCTCCACTATCTGGATATCATGGTCAAGCGGGACCGCAACCACCCCTCCGTCATCTTCTGGTCCCTGTTCAATGAAGAGCCGCTCCAGAATACGGACGAGGGTGCCCGCATCTATCGCCGTATGAAGAGCCGCGTCCTGCATCTGGACGACACGCGTCTGCTGACTGGCGCCATCAACGGTACGATGGCGGGCGCCGGCATGTACATGGATGTGACCGGCATCAACTACGCCATCCACTCCATCGCCGCCTACCACGCCCAGAATCCCACACAGCCCATGATCGGCTCTGAGAACAACAGTGCGGTCACGACCCGCGGTTGCTATGAGACCGATATGGAGCAGTACCAGCTGACCAGCTTTGATGAAAAGGCTGTGCCGTGGGGCCAGACCGTACGGCAGACATGGGACTTTGCCCGCAAGAATGACTATTTTGCCGGCATCTTCATCTGGACCGGCTTTGACTACCGTGGAGAGCCGACGCCCTTCCAATGGCCGGCCGTCTCCTCCTCCTTCGGTATCATGGATACCTGCGGATTCCCCAAGAGTTCTTACTATTACAACCAGGCCTGCTTTATGGAAAAGCCTGTGGTGCACATCATCCCCCACTGGAACTGGAAGAAGGGGGAGACCGTGCGGGTCGCCACCCCGACCAACTGCGACGAGGTGGAACTGTTCCTGAACGGGCATTCTCTTGGCCGCAAGACCGGTGACTGCATCCAGACGCCGGAATGGCAGGTGCCGTTTGCCCCCGGCCGTCTGATCGCACGCGGCTACCGCAACGGGCGCTGCGTGGCGCGGGATGAACAGCGCACTGCCGGGCGCCCCTACGCTATCCGCATCTGCCCGGACCGTACCACGGCCCACAACGATGGCCAGGACACGCTGGTGCTGAACATCTGTGCCGTTGACCGGCGCGGGGTGGTGGTGCCGGACTGCGACACGCTCCTGCACTTCTCCGTAGAGGGAGATGGGTACGTCCGCGGCGTGGGCAACGGTAACCACATCAGCCACGAGTCAGACGTGCTCCCCATGCGCCAGCTGTATCACGGCTGGTGCCAGGCGCTGGTCACGGTACATCCCGGTGCCAAGGCACTCACCTTTACCGCAACGGGCAAGGGACTGCAACCGGCCACCTTCGCCCCGCAGATCGAGGATGCCCCCGCCCCGCTGTATATGCGCAACGCCAGCGCCAGCATGACGGCCTTCCTCACCATGTCGGAGATCACGCCGGAGCGGCAGGATCCTCTCCGCACCTTTGCAGATAACGACATGAACTCCATGATCTTAGTCAGCCCCTACACGCACCAGGGCGACTTCCATACCGGCTGGCGCCTGTACCGCGTCGTCGTCCGCATGCCGGAGCAGGGCAACGGTCACTACATCATGGTCTTCCCCAATCTGATCGCTGACGAAGCAGAGATCTATGCCAACGGCAAGCAGATCTATCTGTCGCGCGAGCCGTTTAACGGCCAGACCGGCAGTGGCGTATTGTGTATCCCCTTCCAGGCAGAGCCGGGCGAGGAGATCGACTTCCGCATCCTGCTCCGCATGTTGGATGCCCCCTGGGGCGGCATCCGTGACGGTGTAAAATTTGCCTTGGACCAAAATCAGGCATAATGCTTTTGCACCGGTATATTTCCTCTTCGGGTTCCATATGATGAAACCATATAATATTCTATTTTAAGGAGGACCCTATCATGAATACCATCGGCAACATTCTCTGGTTCCTGCTCACTGGCCTATGGTCTGCCATCGCCTGGTTTTTCAGCGGATTGCTCTGCTGCATCACCATCATTGGCATTCCCTTCGGCCTCCAGTGCTTCAAGGTGGCGAAGTTGGTGATCTGGCCTATGGGCAAGACCGTCACGACCAACTTTGGCAAACACCCCATTGCAAACCTGCTGTGGGTCATCATCTTTGGTTGGGAGATGGCACTTGGCTACCTGATCGTTGGGTTGATCTGGTGCATCACCATTCTGGGCATCCCCTTTGGCCGTCAGTGCTTCAAATTGATGAAGCTGGCCTTCCTCCCCTTCGGCGCAACGATCGCCTGATCCTATCTACACAAAACAGCCCCATCTCCTGTGGGAGATGGGGTTTTCTTTACCGAGGGGGGAGATATGCCCCCAAACGAAGCGAGGCAACGATATGAACTTACCAGAGGCTTTTTGCACACGCATGCAGGCATGCCTGCCGCAGGATCACCCGGCCTTCCTGCACGCCATGACAAAAGAAGCGCCGGTGCACGCCTTCCGCCTGAACACGCAAAAGATGCCGTGCGCGGCCTTTATCCCGCCCCCGGAACTGGGGGCCCAGCCTATCCCCTATACGACCGATGGCTTTTATGATACCACCGACCACATCGGCCACCACCCCTATCACCACGCGGGCATCCTGTATGCGCAGGACCCCGGCGCCATGGCGGCCCTTGCCGGTGTGCCCATCCCGCGCGGCGGGCGGGTGCTGGACGTCTGCGCCGCCCCGGGCGGGAAGAGCGCCCAGCTGGCCGCCGGCATAGGAGAAGACGGGGTGCTGGTGTGTAACGAATACGTCCCCGCCCGGTGTAAACTGCTGGTGGGAAATATCGAGCGGCTGGGTCTGCCCCAGACCGTGGTACTGAACTGGGACGCCGATGCGCTGGCCGATGCCTATCCGGACTGCTTTGACCTGGTATTGGTAGACGCCCCCTGCTCCGGGGAGGGCATGTTCCGCAAAAATGATGCCGCCATCGCCGCATGGAGCGAAGAGACGGTAAAGCAGTGCGCGGCCCGGCAGGCAGGCATCCTGCAGGCCGGTGCGCGTGCCGTGCGCCCCGGCGGATATCTGGTCTATGCGACCTGCACCTACGCGCCGGAGGAGGATGAGATGCAGGTCGCCGCCCTGCTGGCGGCCCGCCCGGACATGCACCTGTGCCCGCTCTCCCCTGCCCTGCTCCCGTATACTGCCCCGGGGCTCCCCCAGCCGGGGTGCCCGCAGGATCTTTCCCTTTCCCGCCGCTTCTATCCGCATCTGGCGCCAGGGGAGGGGCAATTCGTCGCCCTGATGCAACGGGACGGCGCCCCTGCCACGCCGTGCAGTGTACCCACCTATCCCGACACGGCAGAAGCCCCCACGCGGCAGGAGATGCAGGTCTTACAGGCCTTTGCCGCCAGCACCCTGATCGACGGCCGCTTCCCGCGCGGCCGCCTGGCGCGCCTGCACGACCGCTTCTGCCTGCTGCCGGACATGCCGGTGCCAGGGCACGGTGTCTTTGCCGCCGGGGTACAGGTGGGGGAGATCCGCAAAGGCAACTTTTTCCCGCACCACCAGTTTTTCAGCGCACACGGGTCCGCTTTTACGCGGCAGGTCCGCCTGACGTTGCAGGATCCGCGCCTGCCCGCTTATCTGCACGGGGACGTGATCCCCGCGCCGGAATTGCCGGACGGCTATGCCGCTGTCCTGCTGGACGGCGCCCCGCTAGGGGGCGGGAAGGTCGTCTCCGGCATGCTGAAGAACCTGTATCCCAAAGGCCTGCGCGCGGCAAGCAGCACCTGGCCATGACCCTGCCCCGCCCGGCATAACGGGCAAGAGGGCCGCCGCGCCATGCCCGGTCTTGACAAGTCAGGGAAATTGTGCTACAATTATCCTAGGCGCATCTCCTGCCCCCTGACAGTGGCGGCAGGGCGCCTATCCCCTTTAACCGGGCGAGTGGCCCGGCTGGAAAGGATCACATCTTGTACGAAGAAGCCTATACTGCGCTCCTTGCCCTGGTGGCGCCCCTGCTGGGCGGCACGGCGGCAGACTGCCCCCCGGCAGATGACGCCCTGCTCTATGCCCTGGCCAAGAAGCACGACATCACCAATCTCCTGTATCTGGCAAAAAAAGATGACCCCTCCCTGGATCCCCAGGTGCGCACCGCGCTGGAGCGGCGCCTGTACGCCTCGGTGCGCCAACAGGTGCTCCAGGGGCGGGAAGCGCAAAAACTGTTCGCCGCCCTGCGGAAACAGGGCATCCGCTTTCTCCCCATGAAGGGGATCGTCCTGCGCCCGCTGTATCCCTCTCCCGAGATGCGCACCTCCTGTGACGTGGACCTGCTCTATGACCGCGACCAGCGCGAGGCGCTCGCCCCCCTGATGGAGGAGAAGGGCTATTCCCTTGTGCTGAGCGATATCAACCACGAGGAATACAGCAAGCCCCCCTGCGTCACCGTAGAGACGCACCGCAGTCTCTGCATGCATCTCCCCACCATCGACCGCTACTATCAGGACATCTGGGACAGGCTGATCCCGGTGCAGGGTTCGGAATATGCCATGCGGGACGAGGATTTTTACATCTATCAGACCGTGCACGCGATGAAGCACTTTATCGAGGGCGGCACGGGGATCCGCACGGTCATGGACTATTTCGTCTTTTTACAAAAAAAGCCCGCGCTGGACCGCGCCTATCTGGAAGCCGAACTGCGCCGCATCGAACTGTGGGATTTCCATCTGGCAATGGAACAGCTGGCGCGCACCTGGTTCGGCGGGGAGCCCCTGCCGGACGCACTGGAACCGGTCGCCGCCTATATGCTGGGCAGTGGCGTATACGGAACGGCGGTACAAATGGTGGCCAACCGCGCCGCCCGGCAGGAACAGGGGCGCATCGGATACCTGTGGCACCGCGCCTTTCCCCCCTTCTCCGTCATGGCGGAGAAATATCCCACCCTCAAGCGTCATCCCGCCCGCCTGCCGCTGTATTGGTTCCGCCGCCTGTTTGGCGCATTGTTCCACGGCCGGCGCACGGTGAAAAGCGAGCTGGCCGCCACGGCCGGACAGTCGCCGGAGGAATGCGCACGCCTGTCCCGCGTCATGGAACAGGCGGGATTGCAACATTATCGATAAGGAGAGGCTCATGTCACATTTTATCTCCGCCGTAGAACGGCGCATGGACATGCTGGTACACACGCCGTGGTACCCGATCGCCGTCTTCCTGCTGGCCTACGCTTTTCACGGGGCGGGGCAATACCTGCTGGCGCTATATGTCATGGTAGGGGTGTGCACCCTCCTGTGCTTTACCTGCCGGGATATCGTGCCCATGCTCCTGCCCCTGCTGCTCTGCTTTTGCGTGGCCCCCTTCTGTGTGGGGGACATGCCCGCCTTTGTGCAAACGCTATGGGTCGTCATCCCGGCTGTACTGGCGCTCCTGTACCGCGTGATCCGCGATCACCGCCATGTGCGGCTGGGCCCCACGTTCCCTGGCCTGGTGGCCGCGGCCATCGCCGTGATCTTGGGTGGTGTGGGGTCCCTCCCCGCATCCGACTACTTTTCCACGGCCTCCCTGTATCACATACTGGGCCTGAGCGTATTGCCCATTGCCATTTATCTGATCGTCAAGACCAACCGGGGGCTATCCCGGCATTCTGACCTGGCCGACCAGGTGGCGCTGTACGCGTATCTGGCACTTGTCTTTATCGTCTTTTCCATCCTGCGCACATTTTTGGTGCACCCGGACATCCTGACGAGCGAGGGCATCCCGTGGGTGCAGATCACAAATCACATGCCCTGGCGCAATAATCTGGCCAATTACGCCATCGCGCTGTTCCCC
This sequence comes from uncultured Ruminococcus sp., assembly GCA_964463735.1. Taxonomy (GTDB): domain Bacteria; phylum Bacillota; class Clostridia; order Oscillospirales; family CAG-272; genus UBA1740. The sequence continues at coordinate 8,402 of CAYXDB010000061.1, forward strand.
TTCGTTTTCTACTACGCGCGTTCCCACGGGGCGATCCACGTGCTCAGCGCCTGCATCGCCTATTTCGCCATCACCATCACCGCCTCCCGCGGCGCTTTCGTGTGTGGCGGCATCGTGCTGGTGCTCTGCTTCCTGTATTTTTTGCAGGGGCGCCCGGATGCTGTCGTGTGGTGGGTCACCTTCGGCGCCTGTGCTCTGGTCGCCTGCCTCTTCTTCCGGGAGGAACTCATTACGTTCTTTACCCGTTTCACCCGCATCGGCACGCTGGACCCCGACAATTTTAACGATCCGCGCCTCCTTTTGTTCCAGCGCGGCTGGGAGGATTTTTGTGCGCACCCCTTCAACGGTACGGGGCTCGGCTATCAGGGGAATGCCGACTGCTACAGCGAATTCCGCAATGGCTGGCGCCTGATCTGGTATCATTCCGCCATCCCGCAGGTCATTGGCAGTATGGGCATCCTGGGGATCCTGGGCTACGGCCTGCAGCTCTGCTTGCGGTGCCGCCTGTGCTTCCGCCTATGCCGCCGCAAAAATGCCTTCGCCGTCCCCTTGGCCCTCTCCTATTTTGCCCTTCTCCTCTACTCGCAGGTCGACCCGGGCCTGTTCAATCCCCTGCCTTTTGCTGTCCTGGCCGTATTGCTCTTCCTGCTTTTGGAGCATGAAGAAGAGGCGCCGTTTGCCCGCCCCGCCCTCTCTGCTCCCGCAGCGGAACGCAAGCCCTGCCAGGCATCTGGGGAGACCACGGCCTCTCTGTGACGGTCATCTGCGCTTACCGAGCGCGATCCCCGCGGGAACGCAAACACAGGACCCTATCGCCCGGCAGAACTGGACGAAACTGGCGCAGGGGTTACAGCGCGTCCCCAAAGAACCGCCCCGCACGCTCTATGAGGCAGTGCTGTGCCTGTACATCCTCTTCACCTATAAGCCGGACAGCGTCGGCACGCTGGACAGGACGCTCTACTCCTACTATCGCGCCGATCTGGAAAGAGCACGTGTCACGCCCGAGGAATATCAACCTGCGCGTGCGCGTCTCCGGCTTCTCCGACTATTTCGTCCGGCTCGACCCTTCCCTGCAGGACGACATCATCCACCGCACGGTACAGGCCTGAAAAACAAGAGAGGAACGAACTATGCAAGTCACCATCTTCGATATACAGCGCAATTCCTATGTAGACGGCCCGGGGATCCGCACCACGGTGTTCTTCAAGGGGTGCAACCTCCGTTGCCAATGGTGCCACAATCCGGAGAGCCAGGTAGCCGCGCCGCAGATCCTGTTCTACCGGGATAAATGCACCGGGTGTGGCCGATGCAAGGGCATCACCCCCCATGACACCGACTTCCTGTGTTTCCACGATGCCAAAGAGATCTGCGGCAGGGGCTACACGACCGACGAGGTCTTGCAGGAGGTATACAAAGACCGGGCCTTTTATGAAAATTCCGGCGGCGGCGTCACGTTTTCCGGCGGGGAATGCCTGTTGCAACCGGAGGCACTGTGCGAGATGCTACGGCAATGCCGGGAAAAGGGCATCCACACCGCGGTCGATACGGCCGGAGATGTCCCGTGGGAGAATTTTGCCCGCATCCTTCCCTACACCGACCTGTTTTTGTATGATATCAAACTGTTCAGCCGGGATAAGCACCAGCGCTATACCGGCGCAGACAACACACGCCTGCTGGAAAATCTGCAAAAACTGTTGCAGGCGGGCGTGCCCGTCTGGATACGGATCCCGATCATCGGCGGGGTGAACGATAGCGCCGAAGAAATGGAACCGATCCGGCAGTTCCTTGCCCCCCATCCCCCGCAAAAGGTGGAACTTCTCCCCTACCACCTCATGGGGCAGCACAAATATGCGGCCTTAGGACGGGACTCTTGCACGTTTACCGTCCCCACACCGGAAAAGATGGAAGAACTGCGCCGTATCTTCGCTTGATCCCCCCAAAAGCGCCGTTCCTCCCCCCCACGCGCCACACCGAGAAGACGCAACATACGCCCCCCGTAAAAACAGAAAGACCAAGGCCATTTTCATCATGGCCTTGCTCTTTTTTTAGAGTGCATAGACTTGCAAACTGTAGGGACAGACTCTTTTTCGTGGCCTTCCTCCCCCGTGGCCTCCCTCCGGACGGTAGTGAACGCAG
>CAYXDB010000062.1:0-10260 GCA_964463735.1 uncultured Ruminococcus sp.
ACCGACAGGACCTTGGCCGGGGCCAGTGCCTCTCCCACGTACGTAGCGGGATCTTCACTGTACCGGATGATATCGATCTTCTCGCCGCGCAGCTCAGACAAAATGGCCTCGATACGCATCCCGCGGTTACCGATGCAGGCGCCCACAGCGTCTACATTCTCATCGCGCGACTGCACGGCCAACTTGGTACGGGAACCGGCCTCACGCGCTACGCCCTTGATCAGGACGGTGCCGTCCTGGATCTCCGGGATCTCCAATTCAAACAGCCGCTTTACCAGGCCGGGGTGGACACGGGACAGGGTGACCAGCGGGCCGTATGCCTCGCTCCGCACCTCGGAGATAAAGACCTTTACACGGTCGCCCACGGTGAAGTGCTCCCCGGGGATCTGCTCTGCCCGGGTCAGCACGGCGCGGCTGGTGCCGGTATCCAGGATCACACTGCCATCGGTATCATCGATCTTATCCACCGTGGCGGTCACGATCTCCTCACGCTTGTTCTCATATTCGCGGATCGCGATATTGCGCTCTGCCTCACGGATGCCCTGGATGATGACCTGCTTGGCGGCCTGGGCGGACAGGCGGCGGAAACTCTTGGTATCCAGCTCCAGCTCCAGCACGGCCCCCGGCTTCAGACTGCGGCCCTTGCACTTCTTGCTCTTATCGGCCTTCAGCGCGGCACCTTCCTCGGGCGTGACCTCAGTCGCGGGGTCAGTCACCTCTGCCACCACGGTCAACAGCTGATAGACCTTCATCTCCTTCTTTTCCGGATCCAGCACGATGCGGACGTTCTCCGCGCCGCCCAGTTCCCGTTTGAAGGCGCTGGTCAGCGCCGCGGTGACCTTCTCCATCATATACTCCTTCGGGATACCTTTTTCCTTCTCCAACAGCTCCAGCGCGGTGAAAAATTCTGCGTTCATTTTTTTCGTTCTCCTGCGGGGTCACCCGCTTTTCCTTTCACTATGTTCATGGGTCTTGCTTTTTATGCTCCCTCTCTCAGGGATGATAGGTGGTGTGCATACGGGAAATGGACGCGCGGGGGATCTGCACTGCCTCCCCTGCCTCGGTACGCAGGGTGATCGTGCCGTCCTGATACGCTTCCAGCACGCCAACATAGCAGCGTTTGCCCGCCAGCGGGGCAAACAGGCGTGCTTCGACCTCCTCACCCATACAGGCGCCAATATGCGCCTCCGTCCGGATGTCCCGTTCGATACCGGGGGAGGATACCTGCAAGATATAGGCGTCCTCAATGGGGTCCAGTTCATCCAGCAGGGGGTCTATCGCACGGTGGAAACGCTCACAATCATCGATCGTGACGCCCTCTTCCTTATCCAGTGTGATATCCAGGATCCAGTCTGCCCCTACCTTGTGGTACAGCACATCCCACAGTTGCATGCCCATCTCGGCCGCCACCGGGGCCAGCGCCTGCGCCACCGTCTCTGACACATTGCCTTGTTTCAATCCGTCATGCCTCCTTCTCCCTTTCACGAAAATGAAGAGTGAACTCACGCCCACTCTTCATCCTATTCTACATTCTACCCATATTATAGCACATCTTTTGAAAAATGCAAGGGCTTTTGCAAAAAAACTCGCGCCGCCGCACATTTTCTTTCCCCGCGCGGGGTCACATCGTCAATTCATACAGCCCCAGCAGTTCTTCCTCGATCGCCGCCCGCCGCTCTTCCAGTGCGGCGGCGCGGAGATAGTCAGTCGCGGCAGAGCCAAAGAGTTCTTTTTGCAGGGCATCCAGCTCTTCTTCCAGCACCGGGATGCGTGCCTCTGCCTCCTGCCGGCGGCGCTCGGCCGACCGGCGGGCGGCCGCCTCCCGCTTGGCCTGTTCGCGCTGAGTCTTGGCATCGGTGGGGGAGGCCGGTGTTGCGCGTTTGTTCTCCGCTTGCTGTGCGGCGCGCGCCTCCCGCATCCGGCGATAGCAGGCATAGCCCCCCTCTCCCGGGGAGAGCGGATAGTCGCGGCAGCCGTTCTCGGCCGTTTCGTCCAGCTCGATCAGCCGGGTGGCCAGACGGTCGATGAAGAAGCGGTCGTGCGACACGGCGACCACCGTGCCCTCAAAAGCGGAGAGCGCCTCCTCCAGCGCCTCGCGCGAGCCGATGTCCAGATGGTTGGTCGGCTCGTCCAGCACCAGCAGGTTCACCCGCGTCAGGATCAGTTTACACAGGGTCAGGCGGGCACGCTCCCCACCGCTGAGCACCGCCACGCTTTTTTCCATATCCTCCGCCCCAAAGCGGAAGAGCGCCAGGGCGGAGCGCAGTTCCTTATCCGTCTTTTGCGGATAGGTGCGGCGCAATTCAGAAAACACCGTCTGCGTTTCATCCAGCGTTTGATTTTCCTGGTCGTAATAACCGACCCGGATGTGATACCCCAGTTCTATCTTGCCGGAAACGGGGGCAAGGCGCCCGGTCAGCAATTTCATCAGGGTGGATTTGCCCGTCCCGTTGGCGCCCAGGAACAAAACGCGCTCTCCCCGCCGAATGAGAAAACTGAGGTGATCGATCAGGGGCTTGGTGCCAAACGAGAAGCAAAGATCCCTGGCCTGCACCACGTCCCGCGCGGTGCTCTCCTCCTCCGCAAAGGAAAGGCGTATATCCTTCTCGGGGGGTGGTGCCAGTTCCACCTTTTCCATATGCTCCAGTTGCTTCTGCTTAGAGCGGATCGTAACAAAATTGTGCTCCTGCCCACAGCGGCGCTGGAAGGCGATATTGGCCTCGATCCGGGCAATGACCTTCTGCTGTTCCTTATACTGTTTTTCCAGGGTGGCGCGTTCCTCTTCCTCCATCTGCTTGGCCCGGGAATAGTTGCCCGGATACAATTTGGCATGGGTATAGGAAAGATGCAGGGTCTTGGTCGTGACGCGATCCAGAAAATACCGGTCGTGCGAGACGATGAGCACCGTTTTGCGATAGGCGATCAAAAAATCTTCCAGCCAGTCCAGCGCCTCCATATCCAGATGGTTGGTCGGCTCATCCAGCATCAGGATATCCGGCTCCCGGCACAGCAGGCGGGAGAGCGCCAGGCGGGTATTCTGCCCACCGGACAGGGCCGAGAGCGGCAGGGTCAGTTCACTCTCCAAAAATCCCATGCGCAACAGCATGGCACGGCAACGACCGCGGAACTCCAGCCCCCCGCCCGCCGCATAGCGCCGGTGCGCCTCCTCCAGTTGCTGGCTGAGGCGGGACATCTCCCCCGCATCCAGCGGTCGGTCGGTATGGGAGAGCGCCTCCTCCAGCTGGGCGATCTCCCGCTCATCGGCCAACAGTTCGGGGAAGGCGGCCTCCATATGGGAGAGCACCGTGCCCTCCTCGCGCAGTCCCTGTTCCGCCGTGTGCTGTTCCAGGAACCCCAGGGTCTTGCCACGGGCCAGGTAGACCGCCCCTTCCCCTGGCGTATATTGCCCGGCGATCAGGCGGAGCAGAGAGGTCTTCCCCGCCCCGTTGACGCCTATGATGCCCAGGCGGTCCCCCTCGTTCACCGAGAATCGGATGCCGCGCAGCACCTCATGCTGACCGAAGGAAAGCCCCAGGTCTGTAACACTTAATACGGTCATGATGGCTCCTTCCTTTTGAAAATCGTAATTTTTACGTATTTGCTATTGACAATTCTTATTTTTTATGATACAATGGCGCATGCAAGAGACGTGCGCGGTACTCACCCCGCCACGCACCCATACCATCCTCTTGCCGGGGGGCCGGTGGCACAGCCACCCCCGCGCCGGGGCGTGCTCTCCGTAGGAGGAACCATGTGCACAGAATGTTACAGGGCGGTATGCTCTGCCGCCTGTCCCTCCTACCGCCCGGCTGTCCCGCACACGGTATGCGCCGTGTGTGGGGAGCCGCTGGCACCGGGGGATGAATGCTATGCCAACGGCCGGCACCACCTGTGCGCCGGCTGCGCCGATGATCTGGACATAGACACCCTGCTGACGCTGGGGCATCTGTCTGACACGGGCGAGCTGCTGGCCCTGCTGGGCTTTACGCACGAGGCATAACAAAAAGGTAAGCGGCCGGGTCCCCCGGCCGCTTTTCCCTTCCCCGGGGCAAAGGCGCCCGCAGGAAACTTACCGTTCCCCCTGGGAAAGGATCGCCAGCAGATGTTGCATCTCCTGCGGCAGGGGGCAGGTGAAGGTCATGCTCTCCCCGGTGCGCGGGTGGCACAGGGTCAGTTCTTTGGCATGCAGGCACTGCCCGTGCAGATCGGCAGCGTGGCGCCGCTCAAAGGGGGTGTGCCCCCCGCCATACACGGTATCCCCCAGCAGAGGATGGCCCAGCGCCGCCATGTGTACACGGATCTGGTGGGTGCGCCCGGTCTCCAGTTGCAGAGACAGGTAGGTGATGCCGCTGTACTGCGCCAGCACGCGATAATGCGTCACGGCATGCCGGGCGCCCGCGCTGCCCTCCCGCACCACGGCCATTTTTTTGCGGTCGTTTGGATTGCGGCCGATGGGCAATGCCACCGTGCCCGCCTCATCACGGAAGCCGCCCAGCGCCAGCGCATGATAGGTGCGGCGCATGGTATGGTCGGCCAGTTGCGCGGCCAGCGCCTGATGCGCCATATCATTCTTGGCGACGGCCAACAGTCCGCTGGTATCCTTATCGATACGGTGCACGATGCCGGGGCGGCAGGTGCCATTGATACCGGAGAGACTGCCGCGGCAGTGGTGCAACAGCGCGTTGACCAGCGTGCCGTCCTCGTGCCCTGCGGCGGGGTGCACGACCATGCCGCTCGGTTTATCGATCACTAAGAGGTCGTCATCTTCATATACGATCGACAGCGGGATATCCTCCGCCACTGTTTCCAGTGCGCGGGGGGCAGGGATCTGGTATTCCACCACGTCCCCTGCCCGCAGGCGGAGATTTTTTGCCGCCGTGGCCCCCACGACCTGAACATGGCCCCCGGCGATCAGATCGGCCGCCGCAGAGCGGGAGACCCCCGCCGCCGCCGCAAGGATCACATCCAGCCGCGCGCCCTCCTGCTCCGGTGTTACAGTGCAGGTCATACGGCGGTATCGCCGTCCGGCGCCGCCGGACGGTGGAACTCTCCATACAGGATAGCGGCGGCCAGCAGAAAGGTGCCTACGCACACAAAGCAATCCGCCACATTGAAAACGGCAAAATGGATCAGGCGCACATCGATGAAGTCCACTACGTAGCCGCGCCCCAACCGGTCGATCATATTACCGATACCGCCACCGGTCACAGCGGCAACGGCATAGCGCAATACGGCATTATCCTGCCAGCGCCAGAGAAGATAGACCAGCCCCACCACGATGGCGATGGCCGAAATAGTCAGATAGATCCAGCGCTGATCCGGGGCGGAAAAAATGGAAAAGGCGGCGCCGGTATTCGTGCGATAGGTAAAGTGCAGGACATCCTCCCACAGCGGGTAGGTGGGGATGGGCTGGAGCAAGGTGACAGCCAGCGCCTTGGTCCACTGGTCCAGGGCGACAGCCGCCGCAAGGAACAACAGCGGGCACAGCCGCCGCAGGAGCGGGCGGCGCACAGGCAATTTCATGGTGTGCCTCCTTTACAGCGATATGGTCGGCAAAAAATACGGCAGGATGATCAGCACCAGCATGGTCAACATAAAAGACATGTCCAGCGGGCCATCCTCACCGGAACCCAGTTTCTGCAACAGCGCCCGCATGGGGAGGATGGCCGGCTCAGTGACCATATACAGGAGCCGGGACAACACGCTGTCCTCCGACGCGGGGAACCAGGAGAGCAATGCACGCAGGAACATGGCCGTTTGCAGAAAATAGACGAACAGGCGCAGGCCGGTGCACAGCACATAGATAACGGTATCAAGCATAGATATCTTCCTTCATACAGGGCCTGTCTTGCGCAGGCATGGGGAATTGCCCCCGTGCGCCGCGTCCGGCACACGGGGGCAATTCTGAAAATGACTGGTCGCTCAGCCGGTCACGCCGCGCTCACCGCGCATATTCGTGTCGCTGACGTCCACATTGTTGGGCGTGATGATATAGGTGCGGTCTGCCACGCGCTTGATCTGCCCCTCGATGGAGTAGGCCACCCCACTAAGGAAGTCGAGCAGGCGCAGGGAGATCTCCTTGCTGGCAGCCTCCATATTCAGCACCACGGTGCAACCGCTCAGCAGGTGATCGGCGATCGAGGAGACGTCCTCATACCGCTCCGGGCGCACGACCTTCAACTCGATGCTGCTACCGCCCACGCTCACGCCGCCAAAACCGATATTGTTACCGGCCGGGGCATCGGTCTCGGTCTCTGCATCCGGCAGGCCGTCATAATAATTGTTGTTCTTGTCGTAATCGTCGCTTCTCTGGTAAGGGGTCCGCTTAGAAAAAATAGCCATGTTTCTATCCTCCGATTTGTATATATTCCTATTTTTTTCTCACAGTTGTTCGCCGCCCGGCGGGTGGAAAAAGAGCCGGCGGCCAACGCGCACCATCGTGGCGCCTTCCTCTGCCGCGACCCGGTAACTGCCGCTCATCCCCATAGAAAGGATGGGTGCCTCTGCCGCAAATGCGCCGTCCCGCAGACAGGCCTCATACAACACACGGGTCTGCCGAAAATAGGGGCGCAAGGCCTCCTCGTTCTCGCACACGGGCCCCATGGTCATCAACCCGGCCACCTGCAGATGGGGGTGCTCTCCCTGGCGCAACCGCGCAAGGAACGGCATGACCTCCTCTGGCATCAGCCCGCCCTTATTCTCCTCCCGCCCGGAGTTTACCTCACACAATACGGGAAGACGGCGGTCATACCGGGCTGCATACTGCTCCAGCACATCGGCCAGATGCAGGGAATCCAGCGACTGCACCAATGCCACGTCCTCTGCAATATACTTGACCTTATTGGTCTGCAAAGAGCCGATCAGATGCAGGGGTAAAGACAGCCCCTGCGCCGCCAGCAGTTCCCGCCGCGCCCGATATAGTGGCACGCGGTTCTCGGCTATGGCGGTGACGCCAGCCCGGCACAGGGCTAGCACCTCTGCGTCACTTGCGCTCTTGGTCACGGCCACCAGGGTCGCTTTTGGTCGCCCCGTGCGGGCGGCGATGGCAGACAGATCTGCCTCTACCGCGGCCAGATTGGCACGGATATAGGCCAGTTCCTCCATCTTCCTGCACCTCCCTGGCACCTGACAGTATTCCAAAATAGATTATAGCACAGTTTTTTTCGCTTTGCAAGAGGTGCGGGGCAAAAAAATACAGTTTTCCACCGCTGTAGAAAACAGGGGATGCTTTTCCCCGCGGGCCGCAGCGTCGCCGCAGGCGATCTTTTGGCAAACAGGGCGCCCCCTTGCGGGAAAAGGCGCGAGAAGCCAAGCGCCGCGCCCTTTAAGTAACCGCGGGGTCTTCCGGTTCGGCAGTTCCTTCCGGTTCAGTGGGGCCTTCTGGCGCGGTGAGTTCTTCCGGGGTGACGGCCTCTTCCGGCACGGTGGGCTCTTCTGGCACAGTGAGCGGCAGGGGCGGGGCGCTGGCTTCGCTTGGGAGGATGGCCTCCCCGTTCAGCAGGGAGAGAAAGCAGTCTGCCGTATCCGGCATGGAAAGGCGCACGCCGTCCACATGCAGGAAGCGGGCGTAATCATAGGCATACGTGGAGAGCGGGCGGCGATAGGCATCGTCCGATTGCGCGGCGACCAGGATCTCCCCTTCTTCGATCGCCACGACCAGCAGAGAATGGTAATAGCCGCTTTCCTCCCGTCCCAGCTGGATCACATCTCCCGCCTCCAGTTCGGTGCGCGCGACCTCGTGGCCAAACGGCCCCACATCCCGGTTCCCGGTCAAAAAGTTGTAGAAGTATTCCACCCCGGTCCAGGAGGCGGTGCGCTCGCCCTGCGAGAGATAATACCAACCGTAGACAGGGGTATAGTTCATGGTGCAGGCCCCTGCATACAGGCATTGGGAAACGAAATTGGTGCAGTTCCCACCGATCCCGGCGTAATTGAAATAGAGCGGATTGCGGGAGAGCGCCCAGCGCGCCGCATAGGTCAGGGCGTGGGCACGGTCATATTCTTTGGTCACAAGCATGGCGTCTCCTTTCTGCGGCACCTGCCACAGCAGGTGTCCTCCTGCCAGTATATGCACCCGGTACGCACCGTGCCGCACCGGCGCCCCTTGCCAAAGGGCATGCACAAAGCCACCACCCCGCGCGGGGTGGTGGCTTTGCCTCTTTGGCCATGGATATAGCATTATTTTTCCTTATAATAGAGCATACAGTGGCAATAGCCTTCAAAATCCGGGTCGGCTATCTGCTCGCGGAACTCTTTGCACATGCATTTGTTGTCCTCGCTTTTTTCCATACGGCAAGGGCAGTAGCCGCCCCGTTGCTGTAAGCCCGCTTTCACGGTCGCAACGATCTCCTGATCTTCGTTCAAACGTATCTTCATACTCAATAATTCTCCGCGCGTACCTCAAAGTATGCCTGTGGATGATGGCAAACAGGGCAAACGTCAGGGGCCTTGACCCCCACGACCAGGTGGCCGCAGTTGCGGCACTCCCAAAGGGTCACGCCGCTCTTTTCAAAGACTTCCCTGCTCTCCACATTGTGAAGCAATTTGCGATAGCGCTCTTCATGGCTCTTCTCAATGGCGGCAACGGCCCGGAACTGCTCCGCCAACGTAGGGAAGCCTTCTTCGTCCGCTTCCCGCGCCATGCGGCCGTACATATTCGTCCATTCATAATTTTCGCCCTCGGCAGCGTGGAGCAGGTTCTCGGCAGTATCCCCCAGCTCCCCCAACGCTTTGATCCACAGTTTGGCATGCTCTTTTTCGTTCTCCGCAGTCTGCAGGAACAGTGCCGCGATCTGTTCAAAGCCCGCCTTTTTTGCAACGGAGGCATAATAGGTGTACTTACTGCGGGCCTGCGCTTCCCCGGCAAATGCCTCCCACAGATTTTTCTCGGTCTTCGTGCCGGCATAAGGATTCTTTGCCGGGGCGCCTTCTTCAATCTTGACAAACTTATCTGCGCCCTGCTTGCACTTCGGGCATTTAAAATCATCTGGCAATTTGCCTTCGTGTATATAACCGCACACGGTGCATTTCCATTTTTCCATCGTTTCATCCTCCTAAAACATATGATCGGTGTGCTACCATGCCCACCGTGGCCGCGATCGCCGCAGGCGTGGCCTCCTTCGCGCGGTACGCGGGGTGACCCCCTGCACCGCAGGGGCCTTTACAGCATAGCAAGGATATCCTGCTTGGGCATGGCGCCGACCGCCTGCTGCACGATCTGACCGTCTTTCATGACTACAAGGGTCGGGATGCTCGTCACGCCGAACTGGTGTGCCAGTTCGGGTTGCTCGTCCACATTGACCTTGCCGACCTGGATGTCCGGGCGCTCCGCGGCGATCTCATCCACCACCGGGGCGACCATGCGGCACGGGCCGCACCACGGCGCCCAGAAATCCAGCAGGACGGTCTTTTCTGCGTGCAGGACTTCCCTTGTAAAATTGGTTCCATCGATAGAAATAACAGACATTTTCTTCTCCCCCTTGGCCTTTCTTTGGTTTCTTTGTGCTTTTATTATGGCCATCTTCTGGTTTTTCTTCCGCATTTTGCGGAACTTTTTCGGCGCCTCCATTCTCAGCAGCGCTGGCAAAAATGCCATCGTTCTTCCGGCGCCGCATAGCAGCTGCGCCAGCCAGACAAAGCAGGTAACAGAAGGTAGCGCAAAGCACGACCGGAACGGGATCATATCCCCTCCCACGCGCTTCGCATAATAGTATAGCACACATCCCGCGTCCTGTCAATGTACCGCGCCACGATCGGCTGCAGGGAACGTCACGCACGGAGCGCAGATCTGGGCAAAAAGAAATGTTTGGATCTACCCCCGTACGGGGGGCGACGCATCGAGCTTTACTATAAGTCCCGAAAGACTCTTATTTCAATCCACGTCCCCCTGCGCGGGGGACGACTCTCAACCTTTACCGAACAGTTGGCTTGATGTATATTTCAATCCACGTCCCCCTGCGCGGGGGACGACGGTGCGACAAAAAAAGTATCCGTCAGGATGTCATAATTTCAATCCACGTCCCCCTGCGCGGGGGACGACCTGTGCAGTAGAGGGCATTACTGGCGAGGTCGATTTCAATCCACGTCCCCCTGCGCGGGGGACGACTGGGACGAGGCAGGACAGCGCTATATTTTGACAATTTCAATCCACGTCCCCCTGCGCGGGGGACGACATGCGTGGTTCTTCCAAGAGTTATATCTTTCATTATTTCAATCCACGTCCCCCTGCGCGGGGGACGACTGCAAAGCTGCCCAGCTCAA
>CAYXDB010000063.1:0-10255 GCA_964463735.1 uncultured Ruminococcus sp.
CCGCTACCCTGATGGTGGTCAAGCAATACAAGGCCAAGGGGCCGGTGACCGACATCCTGCTCCCGGTCGTCGCACTGGATGATGCGGTGGGGCTGGTCGTGTTCGCCATTTCTTTTGGGGTGGCGCGCTCCATCAATGCCGGCACGGTCGATATCGCCTCCGTCATACTGGAGCCGTTGCTGGAGATCGTGGCGTCCCTTTTGCTGGGGTGCGTCATGGGTCTGCTCTTCACCCTCTGTGAACGGTATTTCCATTCCCGGTCCAAGCGCATGGCCGTCTCGGTGACCTTCGTGATGATGACGGTCGCCATCTCCTGCCTCTCCTTCCAGATTGGGACGGTGCACGTCGGGTTCTCTTCCCTGCTGGCCTGCATGATGCTGGGGACGGTGTTCTGCAACATCTGCGACGTATCGGAGGAACTGATGGAGCGGGCCGACCGCTGGACGACCCCTATCCTGATCCTGTTCTTTGTGATCAGCGGGGCGGAACTGGAGCTCTCCGTCTTCGCCGATATCGCCGTCGTCCTGATCGGTGTGGTATACATCCTCTCCCGGTCGCTGGGCAAATACTTCGGGGCGGGCATCAGCGCACGTATGACACACTGTGCGCCGAACATCGTCAAATACCTGGGCATCACCCTCCTGCCCCAGGCCGGGGTCGCCCTGGGCATGGCCATCAAGGCCATCGAACTGGGGCCGGACGGCGCCATCGTGCGCAACATCACGCTCTTTGCCGTGCTGGTATATGAGATCGTGGGGCCGTTCTTTACCAAGGTAGCCCTGACCCGCGCCGGTGACATCCAGGCAGAGGGGCGCAGGAGCGCGCGGGAAGAACATCTGGCCAACCGCGCCCCGCAACCCTGACCCGTATGCCCCCATTACGCGCAAGGAGGAAGACCTATGACACTGCACACCTACACGATCATGCCGTTAGATACCGCCCATCTGCCGGAGATCTGTGACGATATCCAGCAGCAATACGAAAGTGGGATCGCCCAGTGCGCCCTGTTCATGATGAAGCTGGTGCCGGAGGGAGACCCCCCGGTGGACAAAGCGGCCGTCCTGTGCCGCCAGTATCGCCCCTTTGCAGAAGAACTGCGTGCCCGCGGCATCCCCTGCGGCGTGCTGGTACAGGCCAGCATCGGGCACGGATGGAAATTGAGCGAGCCATTTCCCTATCAGCGCTTCACCGGTCTGAGCAACGGGGTGGAGAGCGAGGTCGTGTGCCCCTATGACCCGGGGTTCGGAGAATACATCTATCAGGCCTTCCGCACGATCGCCCAATGTGCCCCAGACTGCATCATGGTCGATGACGATCTGCGCCTGCTGGGGCGCTGGACGAACGGCTGTGGTTGCCCCCTGCATCTGCGCCGCTTCAACGAGCTGGCGGGCACCTCCCTGCGGCGGGAAGAACTGTATGCGCATCTGACCGCGGGAGATGACCCGGCCCATACACAGATCTATCTGGAAACACAGAAAGAGGCGCTCCTGCAGGCCGCTACGCGGATGCGCGCCGGGATAGACAGCGTAGACCCCACGATACCGGGGCTCTATTGCTGTGTGGGGAACAATGCAGAATGCGCCTATGAGATCGCCGCCTGCCTGGCCGGCCAGGGGAACCCCGTGGTCGTGCGGGTCAACAACGGCAATTACAAGGCAGAGGGGGCACGCTATCTTTCCGATGCCTTTCAGCGGGCGGCCGCCCAGATCGCCAAACTGCGCGGCAAGGTGGATATCCTCCTGGCCGAGACAGATACCTGCCCCCAGAACCGCTATTCCACCGGCGCCATGCAACTGCATGCCCATTACACCGGCACCCTGCTGGAAGGGGCACAGGGGGCCAAACAGTGGATCACCCGCCTGAGCGCCTGGGAACCGGGGAGCGGTAAAGCCTACCGCGCGATCCTGGCGCGGTACAGCCGGTTTTATGCGGCACTGGCCGAGGTCGTCCCCGGTCTGCGCTGGCGCGGATGCCGCATCCCCGTGCGCCGCACGCCGGGCTATGTCTTCGGGCGGCCGGACGGCGTGATCGAAGAGGATGCCCCCAGCGGCTGGTGCCGTTGCGTGCTGGAGCGCCTGGGCCTGCCCGTTTATTTCTCCCCGGAGCCGGGCGGTGTGCTGGCCTTGGAGGGGCGCACCTTCCTGACGGACGAAGAAGTGCAGGAAGCGGCCGCCCGCACGATGCTCCTTGCCTCCGATACGGCGAAAGAACTGGAAGAACGCGGTCTGCTCTCCTGCACCGGCGTACATGTGGAGCCATGGGACGGGAAGGTCGCCAGTGTTGAGCGCTATGCGGGCAACAGCATGCCCACGCCCTATCATTTACAGCGGCTGGTCCCGGTGCGCACCGGTGTTGCGGCGCTCTCCACCCTCTGCCACAGCGTGGACGGCGTGCACTTTACGGAACTGGCCCCCGGTGTGACGGCCTATCCCACGCCACAGGGCGGCACCACCTATGTCTTTGCCGGTACCCCCCGCGCCCCGTATACCCTGACCGATGGTTTTTCCTTTTTGAACGAAACGAGGAAAAGGCAACTGGTCCGCATCCTGCGGGAAGCAGGGGAACTGCCGGTCTGGTGCCCGACGGACGAAGAGATATACCTGCGCGCGGCCGATGCGCCGGGCGGCACCCTGTTCTGTGCGGTGTTCCATTTAGGCCTGGACCCGATTGAGTCGCTTACGCTGGCCTGCGACCGCCCGGTGACCCGGATCCAGCAATTAATGCCGGACGGCACCCGGGCCGATATTGCCTTTACCAAAGAGGGGGAGACCTTGCATCTGGCCACGCCCTGCCGCACGCTGGAACCGGTCATCCTGTGGCTCTCCTGAGCCGATGGGGCACCCGTGTGGCGTGAAACACCATCTTCCCCACGCCAGGCGGGGGTGCACGGGGCGGCATTTCTCCCTTGTCCGGCGCGGCATGTGTCAAAGCAGCTGTTCCCCCTGGCCCGCGGCATTTCCCAGTGTGACAAAGCCGCGGGCATCTTGTCACGGCCGTCTATTGTACCGGCCCCGCGTATCTGTTATCATGATAGTATCATCCTGTGCTAAATAACAAATAATGAGGAGAAGACGATGATCTACACAGAAGAACACCTGCAGGAGATCTCTTTCCCCCTGGGGGGGATCGGCACCGGTTCCGTAGGGCTGGCTGGTAATGGCGCCCTGATCGACTGGGAGATCTTTAACCGCCCAAACAAGGGCAGTATCAACCCCTTCACGTTTTTTGCCATCCGCGCCCGCTATCCGGACGGGAAAAGTGACACCCGTGTGTTGCAAGGGGACACCACCCATGCCCTGAGCGGGCAGTTGGGCGGGAATTTTGGATATGGGCCGAACGGGGGCACCATGTGCGGTTTTCCCCATTTTCGGCACGTGCGCTTTGACGGGCGTTTCCCCCTGGCGACACTGACCTTCACCGATGAGGATTTCCCGGCCACCGTTACCTTAGAGGCATTCTCCCCCTTCATCCCGCACGATGACATCAGTTCCAGCCTGCCGGTGGCGCTCTTCTTCTGGCACGTCCAGAGCCATGTGCCCGGCGTGACCTACACCCTTACCTTCTCTGCCTCCAACCCCTTCTCCCCGTCGTGCAACATCCCCTGTCAGGAGGCGGGCTACACCGCCGTCATGCTGAAGGATGCTGAAAAAGGCGAGGACGAGCAGGGGTATGGCGACCTGACCATCGCCACCGATGCGGCCGACACGTTCTATCAGGCCTACTGGTACCGCGGCGCATGGCAGGATAATGTCGCCACCTTCTGGCGCGAGTTCTCGGAGGGGGCATTGCACCCCCGCCAGTATGCGGAGCCCGGCAAACGGGATGTAGCCACCATTGGCGCCGCTGTGCCGGCCGTAGCCGAGGGGGAGACGGCCACCGTGCGCTTTGCCCTGTGCTGGAACGTCCCCAACTGTTGGAACGACTGGTCCCCCGACAAGGAGTCCCCCGCCTATAACGGCCTCTGGAAGAACTATTACGCCACGCTCTACCCCCATTCGGATGCCACCGCCCGCCACGCGCTGGCGCAGGCCGATGCCTGGTACCGCGCCACGGCGCAGTTCTGCACCTCGCTGCACAGCAGTACGGCGGACCCCGCCGTGCTGGACGCCGTTTCGGCCACGCTGTCCGTCCTGCGCTCCCCCACCGTCCTGCGCCTGGCCGACGGTCGCCTGTGGGGCTGGGAGGGCGTCAGCGAGAAGACCGGCTCCTGCGAGGGGACGTGCACCCACGTGTGGAGCTATGCCTATGCGCTGTGCTTCCTGTTCCCGGCGCTGGAGCGATCTATCCGCGAAACGGAATTCCTCTGTGATACCGATGCCTATGGCGGTATGCGCTTCCGCACACCACTGCCGCCGGAGCGGCCGATCCGCCCCTTCCGTGCTTGTTTAGACGGCCAGATGGCCTCCGTCATCAAGGCCTATCGAGAATGGAAGATCAGCGGGGACAACGACTGGCTCCGCCGTCATTACCCCACGATCAAGCGCCTGCTGGAATACGCCTGGGATGAACACAATGCCGACCAGTGGGACCGCGACAAGGACGGCGTGCTGGAAGGGCGCCAGCACCACACGCTGGATATGGAACTGTTTGGCCCCTCTGCATGGCTGGAGGGCATGTATCTGGCCGCCCTGCGGGCCGGAGAAGAGATGGCACGCTTCCTCTGTGACAACGCGGCCGCGCAGGAATACCACCGTCTATTCACCCAGGGCTATGCCTATACGCAAGAAAAGCTCTACAACGGGCAGTATTACATCCAGCAGATCGATATCCACAGCCCCACCTATACAGAGAGATTTGCCTGCCCCCATTACTGGAACGAAGAAAAGAAGCAGTTGAAGTACCAGATCGGTGAGGGGTGCGAGATAGACCAATTGCTGGGGCAGTGGCATGCGGCCCTGTGCGGCCTGGGCGACATCTTTGACCCGGCACAGCGCAAGGCGGCGCTCACCTATATGTATGCGCATCTGTTCAAGCCCTCCATGCGCAACTTCCCCAATGCGTGGCGCGTCTTTGCCCTGAATGATGAAGGCGGCACCGTCATGTGTGACTATCCCGCAGGGGCCGAGCGCCCTGTCATTCCGATCCCGTACAGTGATGAATGCATGACCGGCTTTGAATATGCCTTTGCCGGATTGCTGATCAGCGAAGGGATGGAGCAGGAAGGGCTGACCGTCATTCGTGCCATCCGGGATCGGTATGACGGAAAGAAGCGCAACCCCTGGAACGAGATCGAATGCGGTAGCAACTACGCCCGCCCCATGTCCAGTTTTGCCTGCCTGATGCTGCTCTCCGGCTTTACCTATGACCTGCCCCACGGCTATATGGGCTTTGCCCCCCGCTGTACGGGTGATTTCCGCTGCCTGTGGAGCCTGGGCCAGGCCTGGGGCGACTATCTGCGGGAAGAAGGATGCGTGCGCATCCTCCTGCACGGCGGGACCCTTACCCTCTCCAGCCTGCGCACAGGGCTGTCCGCCCCGGTGCACGAGGTGCTGGCAGATGGCCAGCCCTGCCCCTTCCAGCAGGAGGGAGACCTGTTGCATTTTGCCCCGCTCACCCTGGCACACGAATTGGTCATACGATAAAAGGATCCCCCGCCGCGGCCCTGTGCCGCGGCGGGGGATCTGGCAAAGGTCATTCTTCTGCCGCCAGGGGCAACACGAATCCGGCAGGATCGGCGGAGCAGATATCTGCCGCCACGATGCGATCCCGGTATTGCAGAAGATTGACATACACCGTGCCGGTATAGTCGGGATAATTGGTGACCGTATAAGTATAGCGTGTGACCGTCTTTTTGGCATACCGGGACAGGTCCAGCCCTTGCTGTTTCTGTATCTCATTGTATCCGGCCAGCACACGATCAAACTCC
Source organism: uncultured Ruminococcus sp. (assembly GCA_964463735.1). GTDB lineage: Bacteria > Bacillota > Clostridia > Oscillospirales > CAG-272 > UBA1740. The sequence goes on from CAYXDB010000063.1 coordinate 5,867, forward strand.
TCCGGTATGGTCATGCTGGCACTCTCCAGCGGGGTGGCCTCTACGGTATAGCCGAAGGAGCCGATAAAACTGACGCGATCCTCATTGGTCTGGATATTGCCAAAATGCACGCCGCCCCCCGCGGTGCCGGCCGCCTCCACCTCATATTGCGGTACCAGCACCATCAGAGATAGCAGGGTGATGACCGCTAATGCGATGACCCCCAGGAATTTCAGCGTGCCGGCGCGCAGTGAATAAATAAACATCTCGTTCCCTCCGCGATCAACCTTGTGCTACCATTCTATGAGAGAAGAACGCGGGATATGCGCTAAGTAGCAAAAAGCCGGAAAAGAAAAATGGCTGTGGTCGCCCACAGCCATTTTCTTATGTTCTCAGTTGTTACAGCAGCAGCAGTAGATCAGGATCAATGCGATGATCAGGATCCAGATCCCGCAATCGTCAAACACGCGGCACAGACAATTGTTGTTATTCATACAAGCGTCCTCCTATCATGCTTTGAAGGGTACTGCCCTTCATTACCATTCTATGAGGGGGCGGCCGTTTGGTGCCTGCGGCATGAAATTATCTCATGAGTTTCGATTGCTTCAATTCATCAAAATAGTGCTTTGCAGTCCCCGCGCTCAACGGTTCGATGAAGTGACAGCTTGCCCGGAGCGCTTCCTCGTCGGGATATGAGTCGTAGTATCCGCCGCAAAGCCCGCTGTGGTCACTGCCGCCCGCAATGAATAGATCTTTTTGGAGGGCTATGCTGTAAGCGCGCTCCTGCTCTTCGGGCGTGAGATCGGGGTGGTGGACTTCCAGCCCCACAATGCCGTTTTCCATGAGAAAGTCGATATCATCCAGTTGACCGTGCGGGTGTGCAACGAGGGCAATTCCGCCCGCCTTCTTTATCAGCGTAACGAGATCAGGGAGCGAAAGAAAATCGTATAGTGGCGGATACTTTCCGCGTTGATGAAGGAAATTCTCTTCAAACCACGCCATGTAATTGCATTGCTGAACGAGCCCGCGAGCCAGCAGGGTGTTGAAAACGTGGTTGTTGCAAAGCCACGGAATGCCTTCGTTGAATGCCAAAACGTCGCACCAGCTTATCCCCGTTATCTTGCCCAGGGCGTGTGCCTCTTCAAAACAGCAACGCGTGTTTTCCGTTTGGCGCAGTGCCATTTTGGCAAGGTATTCCTTCATCTCCGGATATTCAGGATCGAAATTGAAGCCAAGTATGTGATACGCCTTGGGGGAAACGACGGAGAACTCGACGCCGAAAAGGAAGTCCAGCCCCTCGGCGCGGCATTCATCGCGTAGCTTCGGAAAAGCGCTCGCGGTGTCGTGATCGGTGATCGCCAATGCCCCATAGCCTTCCTCCTTCGCTATGCGAACGAGTTCTTGCGGGGAATAGCGCCCGTCGGAATGGGTCGAATGCGTATGCAGATTCGCGTAATTTCTTTCAAAGATCATCGTTGCTCCACCTTTCGCTTTTTTCGTTGTCGATGAGATCTACGTATCTTTATTTTAGCAAACGCCATTGGCTTTGTCAATAAGCGAAATCCAAAAATATGGCCTGCCGAAATCAACATGACACCCCTTGCGGTGGTCGTAAAATACCATGCCGATAGTTGTTACAATGCTTTCAATCTTGCGGTTTCTAAATCTTCAACAGTAAAGCTACCGTCATTAATTTCATTAAGACGGGAAACGATTTTGGCAATCAAATCAAGCATGATCTCCTTTTCTGCCCGTTCTTTTTCGTGGTTGAACCAACACGGCTGATCATGGGAATCGAACTCATAGTAAGAGTCAAACAATTGTCTTGCCTTTTCATTCAGCTCGGTTAATAAAGAATCTTGTTCAATCAAAGGATATTTCCAAACAGAAATTCCATCAGAATTAAGAACCCAAATTGGTCCGTGAACAAACTCATTCATAAGCCTAATTTTATACATTGATTAACCTCCATATTCTACCGGATAAGCGGTAACGATAAATCCGTTTGTGCCTATACCTGCCAGCTTATCCCCGTTATCTTGCCCAGGGCGTGTGCCTCTTCAAAACAGCAACGCGTGTTTTCCGTTTGGCGCAGTGCCATTTTGGCAAGGTATTCCTTCATCTCCGGATATTCAGGATCGAAATTGAAGCCAAGTATGTGATACGCCTTGGGGGAAACGACGGAGAACTCGACGCCGAAAAGGAAGTCCAGCCCCTCGGCGCGGCATTCATCGCGTAGCTTCGGAAAAGCGCTCGCGGTGTCGTGATCGGTGATCGCCAATGCCCCATAGCCTTCCTCCTTCGCTATGCGAACGAGTTCTTGCGGGGAATAGCGCCCGTCGGAATGGGTCGAATGCGTATGCAGATTCGCGTAATTTCTTTCAAAGATCATCGTTGCTCCACCTTTCGCTTTTTTCGTTGTCGATGAGATCTACGTATCTTTATTTTAGCAAACGCCATTGGCTTTGTCAATAAGCGAAATCCAAAAATATGGCCTGCCGAAATCAACATGACACCCCTTGCGGTGGTCGTAAAATACCATGCCGATAGTTGTTACAATGCTTTCAATCTTGCGGTTTCTAAATCTTCAACAGTAAAGCTACCGTCATTAATTTCATTAAGACGGGAAACGATTTTGGCAATCAAATCAAGCATGATCTCCTTTTCTGCCCGTTCTTTTTCGTGGTTGAACCAACACGGCTGATCATGGGAATCGAACTCATAGTAAGAGTCAAACAATTGTCTTGCCTTTTCATTCAGCTCGGTTAATAAAGAATCTTGTTCAATCAAAGGATATTTCCAAACAGAAATTCCATCAGAATTAAGAACCCAAATTGGTCCGTGAACAAACTCATTCATAAGCCTAATTTTATACATTGATTAACCTCCATATTCTACCGGATAAGCGGTAACGATAAATCCGTTTGTGCCTATACCTGCCAAAAGATAATATTTATTGTTGTAATAATACACTCTTTCAAAGCCTTCTCGACCATTAATAATCCTTAATTCGTTTGAAACAACTGTTCCTTTAGATACTATGTTGTTCAAAAACGATGGGATCTGATTTCTTGAAACGCCAAAAGCTCTTTCAAAATCTGCAGCATGCCCCGATGTTATTCCATCGCCGTCAAGTATATGACTTAATCCTGCTGATTTGTTTCCCGTTTCCAGCCATACTATTTGTCCTGTCTGATCTTTGGTTATGAATACGATATTTTCTTTGGTGAATTTCACACCGTTTCTTTCAAGCTCCTTGATTAGGTTGCCCGACTCGTTAGCATTCGCTCCGTTTGTTCCGCCGAATCCTCCGTGAAAACCGGTACCCATCAGGCAGTCACCGCCTTTCGGTGAGCTACCGAGTAGTCACTGTCGAATTGCATTATATCAATGCCTTTTTGCTTATACGGTAAGAATCTCCCTTGGCGATGATGGGCGCAAAAAGTGATCCGCGGACTACATGAATTTTGTGCTATGCCTGCAAACGAAGGTATCTGAGAAATCAATAAGCAATTCCGTCGATCAGGCCTACGATCTCGTCAATGAGATCTTTATCGTCCGGGAGTTGCTCAAGCAGCTCCAATATTGCCGAAATGTTTCGTACCGCATTTTGGGCGGCATCGCGCGTGCTTTTGCAAGCTTCGGATGTCGGCATATTGGCAATGTGTTGCTCGATCTCCAGCTTCATCATTTCAAAGATGCCTGTTATATCGTCAATGGATTCCAAAGATGGTGGATCATTTGCCATAAGAATGCCTTTGCATCGCTTGCATGCATCCATAATGTAGTCGTTCATGCGTTCTCCTTTGCCGTGTTGATGGAGGCAATTAAAATTCTTTTCACCTCAACGCACCTATCCAAAATCGTTTTGTCGCAGTAATAGCCGCTTTCGATCAAAAGCTCAAGCCAATACTCTGTTTCGGAACATTTTTTGAGGGCAATGTGTAACTTTGCCACGAAATCTGCTTTTCCGTGCGCATAAAACGCCTCACGAATATTCGCGCCAATGCTTGTTCCGGAACGCAAAAACTGGTTGATCAATGCGCTTTCGCATTTTGCTTCTCTCAATACTTTACAAGCTCGAATAACCTCTAAAGCAAAAGTTTTTGATTTTATCATCAAAGGACTTTCGGACATATTACTTCTCCCATTATTTAACTTTCCTCCATTATATCATAAAACCTGTTACTTTTCGATCTTGTTTGAAAATGCTTTTCGCTTTAGCGAAAAGCTACCTCACTTCTTCACTATTCACTATTACCTATAACTTTCCAAAAATCCGTACACATCGTTTCAGTGAAGAGTGAAGAGTGGGAAGTGAAAAAGTAAAAATCCGCACACTTGCGCGTACGGATTTTTGGCAGGGGCACAAAGACTCGAACTCTGGACACGCGGTTTTGGAGACCGCTG
>CAYXDB010000064.1:0-10153 GCA_964463735.1 uncultured Ruminococcus sp.
AAAGCGCAGTGGGAGGCGCTTGATGTGTCTAGCCTCCCGTCCGGTTGCGTAGTCATGTGCACGGATGGAACAGTGACTTGTTGAGGTGGGGAGCCGTTTGGCTTCTTGCGCATGACAGGAATAGCAGGCAGCGCGCCGCTCATATGGGCGGCGCGTTTGCTTTTGCGCCTTTTGTGGTAGCCCGGCAGTGGAACATGAGCGGTGTGCCTCAAGGGATACATGCCCCATTGTTTGCATCGACTGTTGCATATAGAAAAGCGACCCGGATATTTCCAGGTCGCCAAAGGAATGCAAGGGGGAAAATTATTTCGTCTTGATAGAGTTCTCGTAGGACTCGATCATCTTCTTGACCATCTGGCCACCCACAGAACCGGCCTGACGGGAAGTCAGCTCACCATTGTACCCATTGGACAGGTTGACGCCCACTTCATTTGCAGCTTCCATCTTGAATTTATCCAGGGCGGCCTTCGCCTCCGGAACTACGACCTTATTCTTAGACATATCAGTTCTCCTGTTTACCATTTATCTTTATATTCTTACGGAGCCATTTTTTCTCCGCACTCTTATTGTGAGCATATCCTGCGCAATTATTTGTGGTAATTTTTTGCACGAAAATGCTAAAAGTGCCGGGCCTTACAGGGCGTCCGGTGGCGTGGTGGGGGCATCCAGGTAAGCGCGTAAAGCATCCCGCAAACTTTGCTCTACGGGGGCGAGCGGCAGGCGCATGGTCTCCTCGCACTGCCCACAGAGGGAAAGGGCACATTTGAGCGGGGCGGGATTGGTCTCCGCAAACAGGAGCCGGATCAGGGGAAACAGGACTGCATGCCAATGCAAGGCGCCTTGCGTATCGTTTTCAAAATAGCAACGGCACAGGGCCTGCGTCTCCTTCGGGCGCAGATTGGATACGACGGAGATCACGCCAGCGCCGCCCAGCGCCAGGGAGGGGAGCAACAGGCTGTCACAACCGGTATACAGAGGCACTGTGTGTCCCAGGCGCTGTGCCAGATCCATAAACAGTTCCAGATCGCCGGAGGCTTCTTTGATCCCCACCACGCGGGGGTGAGATACGATCTGTTCGATCTGCTCGCAGGAAAGACGCACGCCTGTGCGCCCGGGGATGTGATACAGGAGGATGGGCAGGGAAGTGGCATCTGCAACGGCATGGAAGTGTTCCACCAGGCCGCCGGCGGTCCCTTTGCTATAATAGGGCGTGACCAGCAACAGCCCATCGGCGCCGGCGTGCGCCGCGATCCTGGCACGGCGGATCGCATAAGCGGTACTGCTGGCGCCGCAACCGGCAATAAAGGGGACGCGGTGCGCGATCTTCTCCCCACAAAAGGAAAGGATCTGTGCATATTCGTCATCGTCCAGTAGCGGCGCTTCCCCCGTTGTGCCACATATGACCAGCGCCTGTATGCCGTTTTGGATCTGATGCTCGATCATATGTTCCAGCGCAAAGAGATCGATCCCTGTATCGCAAAAAGGAGTGGCCAGTGCCGTAGCCGCCCCACAAAAAAGCGGGGCACGTGCAGTTTTATACATATTTGCCTCCCCCAGCTCTTGCAAAATGCGCAAGACCGGTGTATAATAAAGTACACTGCCAGTGTATGCACGGCATAAGGGAAGGGGTCACCATGGAAGATAAAATTATTGAGAATATACGGGCCGCTACGCAACTGACCACAGCGGATTTTGATTACGATCTGCCAAAGGAGCTGATCGCACAGCATCCCAGCCCGCGGCGGGATACCTGCCGCCTTTTCGTCCTGGATCGTGCCAGCGGGAAAAACAGCCACGAGTTTTTTTATGACATCGTAAAACATTTGCGCCCGGAGGATATTCTGGTCGTCAATTCCTCAAAAGTCATTCCGGCGCGCCTGTTGGGTATCTGCGATAAGAACGGTGCCCCCATGGAACTGCTCCTGTTGCGTGCACAGCCAGACGGGCTGTGGGAGACGCTGGTGCGCCCCGGGAAACGCGCCGGCGTGGGGGCGACCTTTACCTTCGGCGCGGCCCTGCGTGGGAAGGTGTGCGCGATCGCAGAAGGGGGCAACCGCTTAGTTTCCTTCACATATGACACGCAGAAATATCCCAACATCTACGCCGTGCTGGACGAGGTAGGAAACATGCCTCTGCCACCATATATCACCGAAAAATTGAAGGACAAAAACAGTTACCAGACGGTATATGCCAAGCAGGAGGGCTCTGCCGCGGCGCCTACTGCGGGGTTGCATTTTACCAAGCAACTGTTGGATCGTATCCGCGCCGCGGGGGTGGGCTATGCTGAGGTGATGTTGCACGTAGGGCTGGGCACCTTCCGCCCGGTGAAGGTCGATCGTATTGAAGAGCATTTGATGCATGCAGAGCAGTTCGTCATTACGGATGAGGCCGCGGCCGAGATCAATCGCCGCCGTGCGGCGGGTGGCCGGATCATCGCCGTTGGAACGACTGCCTGCCGCGTTCTGGAGAGCGCGGCGGATGAGCAAGGCATTTTGCACGGCATGAGTGGTGAGACGCGCATCTTTATCTATCCCGGGTACCAGTTCCGCGCGGTAGATGCTCTGATCACCAATTTCCATTTGCCGGAGAGTACGCTGGTGATGCTGGTCGCCGCGCTGTGCGGCCGGGAGCGGATACTGGATGCTTATCGGGAAGCGATCCAGATGCGGTATCGGTTCTTTTCGTTCGGCGATGCGATGCTGATTGTGTAAATGCACAATTAATAGAGCCGAATACAACGAATTATATGTGCATAATTACCAATTGGCAAAGCTGCTTTACCGATTGGTAATTTGATTTTAGTGGCATTTGAACTTAAAAATTTTACACTTTTTACAGATAAAAAATTTAAAAATCCATTGACAATATCACGATATCGTGATATGATATAATAAAGAAAAAACGGAGGTACTGATATGCCTGTTTTGTCGAGATTTTACGGAATAATCATTAGAATGTATTTTTTGCAGAAAGAACATAATCCACCGCATATCCACGCAATATATAACGATGATGTTGCGGCAATTGATTTTATGACCGGAAAAGTGTTGGAAGGACATTTGCCTCCCAAGGCTCTTGCTATGGTGCAGGAATGGATTGGTTTGCATAAAGACGAATTAAAAGAGATTTGGGAAACGCAGGATTTCAGGAGCATTTCACCGCTTGAATAAGGAGGGTTCGCTATGTTTCACAAAATAAAAACTGTTTCGGCTATGCCTGACTATAAATTGAGCGTTCAATTTTGCGAGGGCGTTACAAAAATTTATGATGTAAAACCATTGTTTGAACAGTTGCCTGTTTTTGCAGCTTTGCAAAACGAAGAAGAGTTTTTTGGCGTAGCTGTCGATGTGGGTGGATATGGTATCATTTGGAACGACGAACTAGACCTTTCCTGCGATGAGCTATGGGAAAACGGAGTTCAGGTAAATACCCCGTTTGACGGACTTATGGCGTTCAGCGACGCCACTGAGCTTTGGGGGTTAAATGAAAGCACGCTCCGCAAAGCAGTCACTTACGGAAAACTCGTTAACGGAGTTGATGTATACAAATTCGGTAAGCAGTGGGTGGTTTCAACAGAAGCTATGAAGCGAGAATATGGTGTTGTTGATAACTGATGCATTACCGATTGGTTATGTGAAATTACCAATCTTATATCCCGTACAATTCGGCGATGCGATGCTGATCGTGTAAGATCCGCAATACTGCGTTACAGCATCGACTTGGCGTCCTCGACATGGGCAACTATGCGCAAAAGATCCCCTGGGTGTACTGAACACGAAAACGATCAGTACTCCCGGGGGATCTTTATCATGCCAGGTCAATCATCACAAGCGGCTTCTGCCACGTCATCGGCAGAAGGCAGGGGGACCGAAGATGCTATTTCTGTAAGGGGCGTATCGGCGGCTACATCTTCATCATCCTCTTCCGTATCTTCATCGGCAGCATCCGGTCTTGCAGGTTCACTGTAATAGGGGTCTATCATGATCCGTTTTACGACGAAGTAGGCGGCATACATAGCCATAAATGCGCCACTGGAGAACAGTAGCACTAGCGGCATGAGAATGGCGGCGGCGGCAAATATGCCATTAAAGGCAAACAGCAGGAGCAGATCCAGAATGACCAAGCACAAAATCCCCAGCCCGGCGACAAGATTGCGTTTCATCCCCAGCATAGTCATGATCAGCGAATTCTTTAAGATCTTTCCGATAGATAGATCAAAGGTGACCATCTGCAAATAGATGTAAAAACGCATGAAGAAGTAGATGATAGCAAATGCGAGGTTGATGCCTCCCATGATGCCGCTGAAAACATCTGTCCCGGATCCAAACAGCGTAACAAGATTAAAAGGGATCAAAAACAGCAAGATCGCGTCCAGGATGCCGTAGGGAAGTGCCTGCTTCCAATTGCGCTTGACCGCATAGAAGAAGTCCGAGGTAAAGGCAGGTTCGCCCTGTACCATATTGCGCAATAAATATGTGGTGCCCGCATTCACCATACCGAATGTGAAGAGGACCAGCCCGCCCAGTGCAAAGAAGACATACGTCCAGGTCGTCATAGCGTTGGCTTCGATCTGGAGGCCCTCGATACCTGCCGTGACCAAATTGGAAGCGGAGATCTCCGTCTGTTCCAAAAACAGCCCATGCAAAACAGGGAAGGATTCCGTTGCGGGTGTCAGATATAGGATGCGCGTAAAGGTGGACATGGCGAGCAGTACGAAGATCAAGGGGAAATTCCCCAGTACCATCAGGATGTTGATACTGAAAAGACGCCCAAAGCACTCTTTGTACTTAATGAAGAAGCCTTTCAGATCTGTTTTCGTATAGACGTCTGCTTTGGAGACGCCTTTGCCTTCTCTTTGCGTATCAAATAGTTTGAAGCGCTTTTTTTTCGTATCCTTCACTTGATTTCTCCTTTGTCGATCATGGATGTAGCGGGAACCAGGACATTATAAGTACTAATAGAGATAAAAGTAGAAAAAAGCAGGCACGAAGAAGGTGTCCTCCGGCCAAACGCAATACATAAAAGAAGTGACGTCCGCCCAGCCCCTGCGTGTGGCGTGCCAGCAAAGTAGAGCGGCAGGCATACAGTAAGAGCAGAGAAGAAAGCAGAGCCTCCAGCACCAAATACCCGGCAAAAAATCCGCTGGATATGTTGCCGGCGCGGTATAGCGCCTCCATGCTCCCCATGGCAAGACCAAAGGTGATACCGCGATATACCAGTAGTATATCCTGTATGGTGCGGCAAAAATAAGAAAAGGAAAAAGCATATGCCAGACCATACAGTGTAGCATCCTGGTGTAGAAATGAAAGGAGGATGATGCGGTCATCTCCTGCGGGAAAAGCAGGCAACGCCATGACCGTTTTAAACAAAACAACACGCTGGGGGCAGGGGGTAGGCCATGCTATGCCGATCAGGCGATATCCTCCCAGACCTACAAGGAATGCTAGGATGTAAAGCGCGGTAGTCTGTAATGGCAAAAGCGCCGGATGCCGGGACATATTGCTACGCCCCAAATAATTGCGCCGGTTCCCGCGCCAAAACATAGTGCCGGTATACATGACAGCCTCCCGTATGAAGATCATCTCATGCTATACCATATGTATACCGTCTGACGAATATGCCGCCAAGCATATGATACCACATCCTGGCATGAAATACAATTCTAAACTGTGAATTTTTCTACAATTCACTTACTACAACTTGCACCAAAATTTATATTCCTGACACTTGAAAACCGGTACCGTTTATGGTATAATTACTTTACAAGCCTCGGCTTGAATATCATTTATGGAGAGTGCTTTTTGAAAAACACCAACCACATGGAGATTGTATTGTAAACGAGAGGTTTGCAAATACATTCTCGGCGATCCTCTCGTATTTTGAGCGTCAACAATGTATGAAAGGATGTAACAATGAACGATTTGACGATACGGTTAGAAACCGAAAAGGACTATAGAGCCGTAGAAGAACTTACCCGTGAGGCGTTCTGGAACGTCTACAAACCTGGTGCAGATGAGCATTATTATGTGCATCAGATGCGCCATCATCCCGACTTCATCCCAGAACTTGCGTTTGTGTTAGAGCTGGATGGCAAGATCATCGGCAATATCATGTATACGAAGGCATGGCTTGAGGACGAGAATGGCAACCGCAAAGAGATACTTTCCTGCGGTCCACTTTGCATTGCACCTGCGTATCAGCGGAAGAAACTTGGAAAAATACTGATTGAGCATTCTTTTGAGGTCGCACGTACAATGGGATATGATGTGAACATCCATTTGGGCAACCCCGGCAACTATGTCAGCTGCGGGTTTGTTAGTTGCAAAAAGAAGAATGTCAGTTTTGCCGTAGACGGTAATTTTCCGACAGCACTTCTTGTCTGCGAGCTTGTACCCGGTGCTCTTGACAGTAGAAAATGGATGTACATTCCCAGCGCCGCCGCCGATTGCTGTGAGGACATTGCCGCAGTGGAAGCCTTCGATGCCACTTTCCCTCCCAAGGAAAAGAAGTGGATGCCGAGCCAGGAGGAATTCTATATCTATAGCCATTCTTCCATAGTCCGATAAGCGTAAAAGCCGCTGAGGGATCAATAGATCCTTCAGCGGTCATTTTTGAATGGATAGAAAGCATTCCATTGCTTTTTGGTCCACATCATTTTAACACATGCAAAACTGCTGATTTTTTAACTGTTCCATACGTTGACAACCGATACTGTCCTGTGTATAATGATGTCAGAGATATAAGAGGGGGATAGAGCAGATGAAAATTGAAACGATACGTCGTGCGTTTACGCCGTCGTTTTGCTTGCGCACGGAACGTCTGCGGTTGCGTCCGCTTTGTATAGCGGATGCGGCGGATATGTATGCATATGCTTCCATGCCGGAAGTCACACGGTATCTGCCGTGGAATATCCACCCGGATCACAAGTATACGCAACGATATCTTTCGTATGCGTCCGGATGTTATCGCCGTGGTGCGTTTTATGATATGGCTATCGAACATGTAGAGACCGGTCACATGATAGGGACATGCGGCTTTATGCGGTTTGATCCACGGCAGGATAGCGGAGAGGTCGGCTATGTGGTAGACCCACGCTATTGGGGAAAGGGGATCGCCAGCGAGGCGCTCCGCGCTATATTGGAATATGGCTTCTTCCAGTTAGGGCTGTATCGCATTGAGGGCCGTTACATGGTGGAAAACATCGCCAGCCGCCGTGTCATGGAACATTGTGGCATGATATTTGAAGGAGTACTGCGCGGCGCGCTCCTGCGTGATGACAAATATGAAGATATCGGTGTATGTGCTGTTTTGCGTAGTGACTGGACATCTGCCAAACCTTAATGCATAAATTTTATATTATTCGAATCTATTCATTCTTGCATAATAATAGAGGATCTACGCGCAGTTTTTCATATCTCTCCTTTTTGTTGCATAAATATAGCACAAAAACAGATAAGGAGAAGATACACATGAAACACGTATGGCTGAGGTGCTGTGCCCTGTGCGTATGTCTTGTGCTGTTGTTGTCCGGAAGTACGGTGCCCGTATATGCGTCAGGGATGGAAGGGAGCACGACGGGGGATGCGATCACTACCAGCGGCCCGGAAAATGTAGAAGCCTCGTTGACCATGGAGGCGACCTCTGCGATCCTGATAGAAGCCGAGACCGGGACCGTCTTGTACGAGCAAAACGCCGACGAGCAGTTGCCCCCGGCATCTATTACCAAGATCATGACCTTGTTGCTTGTGATGGAAGCGATCGACAATGGAAGGATCCATTTAGATGACGTGGTGACCGCCAGTGAAAGGGCCGCCAGCATGGGTGGCTCTCAGATCTACCTGAAGGTGGGAGAGCAGATGAGTGTGCGCGATCTGATCAAATCCGTTGTGATCGCCAGCGCCAATGATGCCGCGGCGGCGCTGGCGGAACATCTCTCCGGTTCCATCGAAACATTTGTGGAGCAGATGAACGAGAAAGCGGCGGAACTCGGAATGGCGAACACGCATTTTGAGAATACCAATGGTCTGGATGATACCACAGTAGAGCACTATACCAGTGCGCGCGACGTTGCGATCATGTCACGCGCCCTGATCGCATATCCACTGATTCTGGAGTTCAGTTCCACCTGGATGGATACCATTCGTGACGGTGCTTTTGGATTGACAAACACGAATCGGCTCGTACGGTTCTATCCCGGGGCCACCGGCCTCAAGACCGGGTCTACCGCAAAAGCAAAGTTCTGCATCAGTGCCACAGCCATGCGAGATGGGATGCATTTGATAGCGGTGGTCATGGGGGCGCCTTCCCGCGATACGCGGAACGAGGAGGCACGGCGATTATTGGACTACGGCTTTGCCAATTATGCGCTATATCAGGAAGAAGACAGCCAAAGAGAGTCGTTGCGCGTTTGCGGTGGCGTGCAGGATACCTGCGCGATCCGGAAGAACGGGATATCCATCCTCCTGGATAAAGGAAAGGTGTTCGACGTGCGGCAGGAGATCGTTTTGCCGGAGGCCCTTCAGGCCCCGATCTGCGAAGGAGATAAGATAGGTTATGTAAAGTACTATGTAGGGGATACCGAGATCGGAGAGGCGGAGATCGTTGCGTGCGAAACCGTCGAAAAGATCAGTTTCTTGGATATCCTGTATCGCCTGTTACAGACTTGCTTCCGCGCAGGAGATACATATTTTTAAAAAAGTCATGAAAGACCGTTGAAAAAAGCAGGAAGATGTTATATAATATAAGCATCAAAAATACAGGGCATATGCTCTACGGGAGGTTTCAAATGTCTGTCAAATTAAATGAAAAGTTTTTGTCTGGTTTTGTATCGGCACACGAGTTGGAAAACATTCGTCCGGCAGTGGAAGCAGCACGCAAAACGCTCTATGAGCGCACGGGCGCTGGCAACGATTTCCTTGGGTGGATCGATCTGCCTGTGAATTATGATAAGGAAGAATTTGCGCGCATCAAGCAAGCGGCAAAGAAGATCCAGGGCTCTTGCGATATATTGGTCGTGCTGGGCATCGGTGGATCGTATCTTGGGGCACGCGCCGCCATTGAATTTGTCAAGTCGCCTTTGTATAACAACTTGAAAAAAGATACGCCGGACATCTATTTTGCCGGCAACAACATCAGCCCCAATGCGCTGTCCGAGTTGCTTTCTATCTGCGAAGGCAAGGACATTTGCCTGAATGTTATCAGCAAGTCCGGCACGACCACCGAACCGGCCGTTGCTTTCCGCGTGTTCCGTGAACTGTTGCAACGCAAATATGGCATGGATGGTGCCCGCGAGCGCATCTTTGTTACGACCGATAAATGCCGCGGGACGCTTAAAAAATTCTCCGACGAGAGTGGATATGAGACATTTGTAGTACCGGACGATGTAGGCGGGCGTTTTTCCGTTCTGACAGCGGTTGGCCTGTTGCCGATCGCATGCGCTGGTATTGACATCGATGCCCTGATGCAAGGAGCCGCCGATGCACGCCTTGCCCTGGCGGAGCCGGACCTGTATGCCAATGACGCATTGCGCTACGCCGCTTTGCGCACCGTTCTGTATCGCAAGGGAAAAATGACCGAGATCATGGTTGGGTATGAGCCGTATACCTTGATGTTCTGCGAATGGTGGAAACAGTTGTTCGGTGAGAGTGAAGGGAAGGATCAGCGTGGCCTGTTGCCGGACTCCGTCAATTTCTCCACCGATCTGCACTCACTGGGGCAGTTCATCCAGGATGGTACCCGCAATCTCTTTGAAACAGTTTTGAATGTAAAGGACTGCGGTTGCAGTTTTAAGATCCCGGATGACCCAGCCAACGTCGATGGCTTGAATTTCCTTTCCGGAAAGGAATTGGATCTGGTCAACAAAACTGCCATGCTGGGGACGCTGATGGCCCATACGGATGGAGGAGTTCCCAATATCGTGATCGAGATCGATGACCGCCGTGAGCATTCGCTGGGATATCTGATCTATTTCTTTGAATTGGCTTGCGCCGTGGATGGGTATATGCTGGGGGTCAATCCCTTTGATCAGCCTGGCGTGGAAGCATACAAGAAAAATATGTTCGCGCTGTTGGGCAAGCCCGGCTATGAAGAACAAAAGGCTGCATTGCTCGCCAGAATGGGTGAATGATCACTAGGCAGAAAGTACAATATTTTT
>CAYXDB010000065.1:0-9838 GCA_964463735.1 uncultured Ruminococcus sp.
GCGATGGGCTTATTGCCGGCCATCTGCAGGCGCTTCATCAACGTCAGGGCCATAAAGTGCCCGGCGGTCAGAGAGTCGGCGGTGCAGTCAAAGCCGATATAAAAAGTGGCCTTCCCATTATCGATCACATCGCGGATGGTCTCTTCATCAGTCACTTGGGCGATCAGCCCGCGGGCTACCAGTTCTTCATAGCATGTCATTGGTCATTCTTCCTTTTCTTTGATTTTTCTGTTTCCATGATAAAACGCCATCCTCCCCCGCAGGGTAAAAGGACGGCGTTGCCGTGGTACCACCTTTTTTCACAGCCCGGTGCCGGACTGCCTCACGCAGGCGCATGCCTGCCGCACGATAACGGGTGCACCGGTGCCGCCTACTGCAATGCCTTCGGGGCACGGCTCCGGGATGTATTCACACCGTGCGTACCTACCCCTCTCACCGGCCGGGTGCTCTCTGTTGGACGCATGTGGCGCTACTTCTTCCCTTCTTCGCCTTCCCTTTCATTATAGCAGGTGCTGGGCCGCTTGTCAAGCCTTTTTTCTTCTTTCCTTCTTCCCGCCGGTGCGCATATTTGCCGCTCCCACGGCACATACTGGGGGATATATCGCTTCATCCGCAGGAGGCACTATGCTCTATTGGCAGATCCTGATCTTATCCACCGTATCCGCCCTTGCCCTGTTCTTTCTTGCCCGCTTGCTGGGATACCGCCAGATCTCGGAATTGACGGTCTTTGACTACATCAACAGCATCACCATCGGTTCTATCGCGGCAGAACTGGCGGCCGCCGACTCCTGGGAGGGGGCGGCGCGCTATGCCATCGCCCTTGGCGTCTATGCCGGCTTCACCTGGTTGCTCAGCCTCCTGTGCGCCCGTCTGCCCCGCTTCCGGCGGTATGCCGTGGGGGAAACGGCCGTCCTGATGCAAAAGGGGCGCCTCATCCCGGAGAACTTTCGCCGGGCGCACATGGACCCCAACGATTTTTTGATGCAATGCCGCAATGCGGGCTATTTTGACCTGGCGCAGCTCGACACCGTGTATCTGGAGCCGAACGGGCGCATCAGCATCCACCCCTGCGCCAAGGAGCGCCCGGTGACCCCGGCGGATCTTTCCCTTGCCCCGCCGGAAGAAGAGATCCCCACCCCCGTCGTCCTGTGCGGACGCGCCCTGACTGAGAATCTGACCGCCTTGGGGTTCGACACAGCGTGGCTCTCCCGCCAATTGGCGACACACGGGTTGGACGCGGCGCATACATTCCTGGCCACTGCCACCCGGCAGGGCGCGGTCTGGTGCTCCGGCACGGAGGCAAAAAAATAGGTCCCCCGCCCCCAAAAATCTCTTGACAAAGACAGTGGCCGGTGGTATAATACAAGCGAGTAAACTTGCTACTAATTAATGAAAGCTTTGCCACACCTTGTCTTGAAAGGAGAATATCATGCGGAAATCAACCTCACGTATCATCCCCTGCCTGTTCCTTATACTTCTGCTGCTTTCCCTCCTTACCTGCCCCGTCTGGGCCGATACCGGCCTGGGGGAAGATGCCGATCAGATCTTAGGGCAACTCAGCGACGAGATCGAGGGCAATGCAGATGTCACCGAACTGGTCGATTCCCTGTTGCAGATCGACAGCCCGGAGGCGATCAATGTGCTCCTGTCGCATCTGGATCCCATCGTGCTCATCATCACGGCGGCCGTAGCCCTGGTCGTGACATTCTTTGGATACAAACTGCTCAACCTGTCCATCATGCTGGGGGGGCTGGCCGGTGGCTGGCTGGCCGGAGATGCGCTATACACCTGGTTCATCAGTCTGGGCGCCTTTGACCCCGACACGATCCCCGGTTACGTACCGATACTGGTCTCGCTCATCTGCGCCCTGACCCTGATGGTACTGGCGAAAAAGATCATCCGCCTCGGCTACTTCCTGCTCACGACCGTGGCGACCTATTTCTTCCTTGGCGGTTTTTCCTTCTTTGCAGACCTGGTGGATCAGTTCTTAGACGGTTGGGACTTTGAACAGAAGCAGTTCGTTGCGCGGATCGCCGTATCCCTGCTGGTCGGCCTGCTGACCCTGATGCTGGAGCGCATCATCATCACCGCGGTAACGGCCGCTGGTGGTGGTATGGTAGCCGGCTTCTCTATCATGGTGATCGCCGGGCAGACTACCAACACGATGCTGGAGACGATCGTCAGTCTGGTGCTGATCGCACTGGGGCTCACGGTGCAGTTCTCTTCCCACAAAAAGAAAAGTTGACGCGCGCATGCGCAAAGAGCGCCCCCGGGATGAAAGGCATCCCGGGGGCGCTCTTTACTTTTATGCAAGGCGCGTCACGCAGATCTGGCGATACAGCGTGGCGACATCCTCCGGCTGGGGAGGGCGGGTGCCCGCCTGCTGTACGGCCGCACTGCCAAAGGCCACGGCACAGCGCAATGCCTCTGCCATCTCCCGCCCGGCCGCGGCGGCCGCAAGGAACCCGGCCACGGCGCTGTCTCCTGCCCCGATGGTGGAACGAACGGGGACGACGGGCGCGGCGGCATGGAAGCACCCGGCCGGGCAGGCCAGGACGGCACCGTCTGCGCCGAGGCTGGCCATCACACACAAAATGCCACGCTGTTGCATAGCGCATACAGCTTCGGCGGCCGCATCTACCCCCTGCACGGGTTGCCCGGCATAGGTGGTCAATTCCTCTTCGTTTGGCTTGATCAGATACGGGCGCGCTTCCAGCAATGCCGCCAGATCAAAGGAGCGTGAGTCGATGACCACATGCACGCCCCGCGCCCGCAGATCGGCAAGGAGGCGCTGTACCGCCGGCATCGGCATCCCCTCCGGCAGGCGGCCGGTCAGGGTCACGTAGTCACCTGCCCCACAGGGAGCAAGCAGGGCGGCCACGTCCTGGACGGTTCCTTCCCCGGCCGAAAAACCGGGGAAACTGATACGCGTCTCCGGCGTGTGCGCGGCATGTAGGGTGATATTGCGCCGGATGCGCCCCGGCACGTACAGGGTGCGCAAGGAAAGGCCGTCCCGCTGGAGGGCCGCAAGGAACTCTCCCCCGTCCTCCTGCCCCAGCAAAACGATCGATGTATGCATGACACCGTGGCGCAGGAGCGCACGGGAGATGTTGACCCCTTTCCCGCCTGCCTCCTCGGCCGTGATCGTTGCCAGGTTTTCATGATACAGTTGCAATTCTTCCAGGCTGGCATGCACGTCATACGCGGGGGAGAGCGTCAGTGTATAGATAGCCATCCCTTACGCCTCCCCACCGGCATGGCCATCCTGTATGCGCGGCGCATGTGCCAGCAGATACCGTTCCGCCTCGGCGCACCACAGGCCGCCATGCCGCGCTACGATCTCTGCCAATGCGCGGCAGAGCGGGTCCGTCTCCCCGCGCTCTTCCAGTTCGTCGATCGCAATGAGGGGCAGATCCAGCCCGGTATAGCAGACCTTTTTGGCACCGCTGGGGGTGCCCATGGCCAGCAGGGCCTCCTTCATAGCGGGCAGGCCCAGGATGTGAGAGACCAGTGCCCCGGGGTGTACGGCCCCCTGCTCGATCAGGCGGATCGTGCTGTGTGTATCGTCCGGGATACTGCCGGCCGTGCCCACCACGTGGATGCCGTCATAATGGATGCGGAACAGGTTCAGGGAGCCGGGCAGGTCATGCACCGCAGGACCGGCAAAGAAATTGATGCACCCATCCTCGCGGCAGATGCGCTCCGCCATCGTAAACAGGGCGGCCACCGGCACCATGACGAACACATCGTCAAAGCCCCCCTCCGACAGGCGCAACAGCTCCTCCGTGGGGTCGGGCAGGTCGGAGGTGTTGAGATACGTCAAGGACACGCCACGCGCGGCGGCGTCCTCCGGGCGGCACTTGGCGGCCGCGTAGGCCAGGCGCTCCGCACTCAGATCGGTGACCACGACCTGCGCCGCACCGGCATAGCCCAGTGCCAGTTCCACCGCGCCGATGCCCATCGGGCCTGCCCCGCCGAGAATGGCGATCCGCCCGCCTTTTTTGGTGCCATCGGTACGGGTGTAGGTGGTATAGTCCGTGTGATACATCCCGCGGTACCCGCGCAATACGCACCCCAGCGACTCTACCAGTGACCCCTCAAAGAAGGCCTCTCCCCGGAAGGGGATCATGCACCCACGCTCCAGCACTACGCGCGGCACGACCACATAGGTAGCGGCGCCACCGATATAGGGATAGGAATAGCCGGGGTCATAGCCGCTCTCCAGTTTCAGTGCCGGCTGGATGACCACGTGTTGCCCGACCTGCCATGCATCGCGGCAGGCCGCGCCCACGGCCACGATCTCGCCACACATCTCATGCCCTACGATGATAGGGCGCTCGGCGACGTCCGGCGGCACCCGCTTATGGGCGCTCCCCTGCCGCACAGCCTTATACGTAGAGGCGCACAGCGAATCACTGATCACATGCAGCAGGACCTCGTCCTCCTGCAATTCCGGCAGATCAAACGTCTCCAGACGCAGATCATTGGCGCCATAGAGGCGCAAAGCAGTCGTTTTCATACCTGGTTCTCCCCTTCTTATCTGTAATATGATACCATTAAACACAAAAACGCGCAAAAATGCAAGCCCCGCCGCCAATATTGCAGAATGATCATATAGCGCATGTAAAATGATCAAACGATCACGCAAATGACTAAATTTCCATGATCGATTGACAAACAGGGCGCCGCGGCGTATAATAGAGGCAGACACGGGTGCTTGGCACCCCCATAAAAGAAAAAGGAGCCTCCCTTATGATGATAGATGAAAGACAGAGCCGGATCCTGTATGCCCTGCGGGAAGAACCGGATATCACGGTCAAGGAACTGGCGGCCCGCCTATACGTGAGTGAGCCGACGGTGCGGCGCGACCTGACCGAACTGGCGCGGCGCGGCCTGCTGGAAAAGCGCTATGGCGGGGCCCGCCTCTGTGAGGGTGCGGCCGACCAGGAGATCCCCTTCCTTCTCCGGGAGCAGGAACGCAGCCGGGGAAAGGTGGATATGGGGCGGCAGGCGGCGGCCATGGTGCAGGACGGCATGGTGATCATGCTGGACGGCTCCACCAGCGCCTATCATCTGGTGCCGTATCTGGCCTCCCTGCGCGATCTGATCGTGGTGACGAGTGGGGCAAAGACGGCGGT
This sequence comes from uncultured Ruminococcus sp., assembly GCA_964463735.1. Taxonomy (GTDB): domain Bacteria; phylum Bacillota; class Clostridia; order Oscillospirales; family CAG-272; genus UBA1740. The sequence goes on from CAYXDB010000065.1 coordinate 5,139, forward strand.
GGCCCTGGCCGAAAAGAACATCCGCACCTTTTGCACCGGGGGGCAGATGCTGATCCATTCTTTTTCCTATGTGGGAGAAGCGGCAGAGGCGTTCGTCCGGCAATTTAACGCGGACATGTGCTTTTTCTCCTGCCACGGTCTCTCCGATGATGGGATGATGACCGACCGCGCCATCGAGGAAGTCAATCTGCGCCGCGCGATGTTCCATCAATGCCGCCAGCGCGTACTCTTGTGCGATGCCACAAAATTCGGCAAGACATGTTTTTACAACATGGGCCACGTGCGGGAGCTGGACGCCATCCTCTCAGATGCCCCACTCCCCCCGGGGATCGCCGCCTGCCTCTCCCCTGCCTAAACATAACTTCCCCGCCAGCAAGCTACGCTCTCTGGCGGGGAAGTTATTTAAGCCAATAGCAGCAGTTATGTCAGATCGACCCATACGCCGGGCGTGGCCAGCGCCTGTATCAGCGCGGTACGCATGCGCATGACCTCCAGGGTCTCTTCTTCTTCTACCGGGCGGCGACCGGTAGCAAAGAATTCCAGCAGTTCTTCTATGAAATAGAGGAACATCTCACTGCGGATGGGCAGGACGCGGTTCTCCCCTTCCCGTTCCACCGCGGCGATAAAGGATGCCCCTTCCCCCTCGGTCTGGCAATACAGGGCGCGGCGGCCATCCGCGTATTCGAACACGGCCGAGCGGTTCTTCCCATTCATCAGGGCCATGACGCGGCTGGCACCGTTCTTCATAACGGTGTTCAGCATCTCCAACAGATGCACCGCATAGATCTCCACATTCATCGGGCCGATCGCGACCGCCGAGGTCGCCCCGCTATCTGCCTGCCGATAGGGGGCAAGTTCGGTAGCGAAGCGCAACGCCGAGGAAGAAAAGAACGGGGTGCCGTACCGGTGCGAAAGCGCCACAATCTGCGCGGCAGTCGCGCTGTCCGGGGCAAAGGTCTTATCGATGTACACCGGTTTGCCATAGGGGAAGACCGCTTCTGCATAGCGCAGGTGGTTCTCCGCATTGTCCGGCGACAGGATCACGATCACATCTACGGCTTCACACAGGGCGGCAATAGAGGGGGCACGCTCCACCCCGTATCTCTCGCACCAGGCATCCGTGCTCACACCGTCATAGGGGGAGACATCCCGCTCCGCCCATGCGTGCGTCACGCGGAATTCTTCCCCGCCCCGCTCACGCGACTTTTCTGCGATCCAGTCCGGGTAATTGTTGGCATGCCACTCGCTGAGAAAGTAATCGATAAATCCGATCTTTTTCATCGTGCACCTCAATCCAGATGCAGCTCTGCCTTCTGTTCTGCGGAGGCGTACAGGCTCTCCAGCAGTTTGGCGCTCTCCAGGATATGATCGATATGGGTACGGGTATGCTCACCGGTGCGGATGGCCTCCAGGAAGGCGCGATCCTCACACGTGTACTGATCCGGGATATCATACAGCGGCTCCACCTTCTCCAGTGTGCCGTGCTCATCCTGCGTCCAGTAGGTGAATTTTCCGCCATAGGTCAGGCGGGCACCGCCCTTATCCCCCATGAAATCGATGAACATGTCGTCATAGCCCACATTCTGTGCCCAGGCACCGTTAAAGGAGATGGAAGCCTTGTCGGTACGGATATGGCCGGTGATGAAGTCATCCACATCGTTCACACCGTTCTCGATATCGGCCGTATCCTCGGCCCACATGTCCAGATAACTGTAGTTCTTCATATCCTTGGCCATCTCGGAATACGCGTCGCAGGTCACGGTGGACAGACGGGCGCCCCCCAGGATGTACAGGATCAGGTCCAGAAAATGCACGCCCCAGTCGATCAGGACGCCGCCACCGGACTGCTCCTTCGTGGTAAAGGCACCTCCCAGGCCAGGAATCTTACGGTAGGAGCGGAAAGAACAGTAGACGTGATAGAGCCGGCCGAACTTGCCTTCCCGGTTCATCTGCTCCAGCATCTCGACCGAGCGGTTATAGCGGTTGCAGACGCCGATGTTCAGCAGGCGACCCTGGCGGTGTGCCTCCTCAGCCATCTCGCAGGAGAGCGCATAGTTCACCGTGATGGGCTTCTCGCAGAAGACATGCTTCCCGGCACGGAGGGCGTCCATGGTCACGGTATAGTGCGCATAGTTGGGGGTCAGGACGTACACGGCCTCGACCTCCGGGTCGTTTAAGGCCACGTGGTAGTCCGTGATGACCTCTCCCACCATCGTGGGGTACTTATCCTTCTGCGCCTGTGCCTTTTCCGGCAGGATATCGCAGGCATACTTGACATAGACATTGCCGCAGGCGGCAAAAGCGGGGAAATGTGCGTTTTTGGCGATACGGCCACAGCCGACCACCGCGATGATCCTTTGATCCTTCATGTTCCTATTCTCCTTTTATGCTCTTTTGAGTTGCTCTTTGATATACGCGACCGCGCGGGCGATGTCGGCGCGGGGGTCGGCCCCCACCTCGCGCTCTACCGTGAGGAAGCCGTCATAGCCGATCTGGCGCAGGGCGGCAAAATAGTCGTCCATAGGCACGGCGCCTTCGCCCAGCGGGGTCTCAGTAAAGTATTCCGCCAGCCCCTCGCAGGCGATGCCGCCTTCCGCCAGGATCGCATAAACGCGCTCCGGGTCGGAGGGGCGATGCTGTACCCCGTCTTTTACATGGGTGTGGAAGATACGGTCAGAGGCGACCGCCACACCGGCGACCGGGTCATCCCCCGTGACCATGACCAGATTGGCCGGGTCATAATTGATGCCGATGGCCGGGGAAAAGTGCCGCACGAAGCGCGAGAGCGTCACGACCTTCTCCGGCCCCGTCTCGATCGCCAGATGCACGCCGCAGGCGTCCCCAAAAGATGCCAGTTCCTCCATGGCGCGGTACTGCGCCTCGTACACCGGGCTACTCTCATCCTCCGGGATGCAGCCGATGTGCGTGGTCACCACATGCGTGTCAAACTCACAGGCCATCTCCATGATCGCCTTGGTCCGGTCGATGCGCGACCGGTTCTCCGCCGCGCGGGAAAAACCGTGGCCGCCCAGGTCACCGCACAGGGCGGAGACGACCAGCCCCTCATCTGCCAGCACCCGGCGGCATTCCGCCTTGCGCTTAGCGGGGATGGTGGGGCAAAAATCTTCATTCACGGCATAGATCTGCACGCCATCTGCCCCTAATGCAGCGGCCGTGTGTGCCGCCTCGGCAAATGGGAGGCAGAAACTGTCCAGCATGACTCCTGTCTTCATAGCAAGACCTCCTTCTCTTTCTACCTTACATTGTATATATTTTATCAGCCCGGGTAAATACCCGGTGGCAACTTTCTATTTAACATTTTTTGACTTTTTGGTTGACTTTTGCACAGGTGCGTGGTACAATGAGGTATCCGATCATGCCCTATGCGAGGTGCCTATGGCAAGCAGTGATAAATTCCACATCGACCATGTATTCTTTACCGACCCGCAACCGTTCGGCGATCTGCTGATCTATCAGATCGGGGAGCGCTTTTGCAGTAATGGGAACGACACGCCCCCGCACCGGCACGGCCCCTATTATGAACTGACCTTCACCATTTCGGGCAAGGCACGCGTCTGCCTGGATGGCACAGAATTCTGTGTGCGGGAAAACGACTTCTTCCTTTCCCTGCCGGGGGAGGAACATGCCATGGTCTCCGATATGGAGGAGCCGTTCCGCTATTTCTACATGGCCTTTTCCTTCACGCCGGAGAGCGACTGTGCCCCCTTTTTCTCCCGGGAGATATGGCAGCGCATCCCCTGCGCCGACCGCGTCCGGCACACGCCTGAGCTGCGCTTCACCTTCACGGAGCTGCTGGGGCGCATCGACGACCACAGCCCCCGTGCGCGCCTGTGGTTCCAGCACGCCGCCAAGGCGCTGGCCCTCTCCCTCTCGGCCGCCTATGATGAAAAGACCGGCCCCGCCTATACCTCTCCCACCGTCCGGGGGGGCCATGACCTGGCACTGCGTGCCCTGCAATACTTTGACAGCCATATGGAGCACGTGACGCGCACGCAGGACATTGCCGCCGCGCTGGGATACACCCCCGCCTATCTGAGCCGGGTGTTCCACCGGGAGATGGGCATGCCGCTCTCGACCTACTGTGCCCAGCGCCGCCTGGAACAGGCACGCACCATGCTCCTTTCCGGGGACGACAGCATCACGGCGATCGCCGACCGCCTGCAATACACCTCGGTCTATGCCTTCAGCCGTGCCTTCAAGCATCGGTACGGGGAGAGCCCGCGGGCGCACCGGGCACATCACACGCAAAAATGAGCGTGACAGCGCAAAGCATCCCCGGCAGAGAGACTCGCTCTCTGCCGGGGATGCTTTTTATTTCCGTGCCTCTTCTGCAAAAATGACGCGCAGAAAAGAGCGGAAGGCCGCGGGGAGCGGATATGCCTGCCGTAACATGGCAGGGGGGACGAAGCGCACGGCCGCATCGCGCGGCGGCGCCACGACCGCCCCATTGCAGAACACCCCCACCATCTGCCATTCCAGATGGGTAAAGAGGTGCCGCGCGGGGGGAAGCATGGCCATCTCACCAACCTGCACCCCCATCTGGCGGCACAGGTCCGCCGCCGCCTCCATACAGTCCCCTTCCTCCAGCGGCCCGGGCAGGGGCGCATTGGGCAGTTCCCACAATCCGGCCAGCAGGCCCTCTGGGGCGCGTTGCCGCACGGCATAGGTGCCCTCCTGCG
>CAYXDB010000066.1:0-5271 GCA_964463735.1 uncultured Ruminococcus sp.
GGGATTGCATTTTCCCGCGGGCGATGGTATAATACCGATATAAAGCGATTGGCAAGACCGGTCTTGCGCCAGCCAAAGGCCATCTGCCCCGTGCGGATAGCGCCCCGACAACGCCACAGAAAGGAAGGACAAGAAGATGAAACGCCTGCTGTTCCCTGCCCTGTTGCTTGCCCTGCTGTTGGCGCTGGGGGTCGCGCATTTTTCCCCGGTATGGGCGGCGGCGGTGACCGCGGCGCAGATCTCCTGCCCCACCGCCATAGATGCCGCCACGCTGGCCGCCTCTCTGACCGGCGCGACTCTGCTCCCGGAAGAGGTGGCCTATCTGGCCACCGCGCCCACCGCCTTTTCTTATGACAGCCGCATCCCCACTGCCTATGTCCGCTCCACGGCCGCCGATGGTGAATTGACCGTCGTCGCGCGCCCGTATACCACTCTCGCATCCGACGGGCATACCGTCCGCTTTATCCCCACGGTATTGCAAAGTGCCGAGGGAGAGGAAGCGCGGCTGGAAGGCGCTGGGGAGCGCTACACGGCCAGCCTGCCGCTCCGCGGGGCGGACACGCGCTTTACCGTGGTCTATCAGGCGCAGGTGATCTTTACGGCGGCCGAGGTGATGCAATGGGGCAATCGCGCCTGGGAGGCCGCCCGGGAGGCGGACGGGCTGATGCAGGCCTATGAGGAGGCCTGCCGCCTGTATACCGCAGACCTGCGCGCCTGGGAGGCCTATCAGGAGGCCTATGCCCGCTACGAGGAAGAGGAAGAGGCCTACGCCCTGTATCTTGCCGCGCAATACGCCTATGAGCAACGGTGCCAGGCCTATACAGCCTATCTGACCGCATGGGAAGCGTATGAGGTGGCCAGCGCGGCGTATACCGCGTATCTGACCGAGCAGGAAGCGTACGAGGTGGCCTATAGCGCCTATCTGCTGGCCCTGCAACAGGCCGTAGAGGATGAGGCGGCGCTGAGCCACTATCTGCAATATCTGGCCGTGCGGCAGGCATGCGAAGACAAACTGACCGCGCTCTCCTATATCCTGGAGCCGGACTACGGCATCTATGCCGCGCTGATGGGAGACACGGTGACCGAAGTATTGCAACGGCGCACAGAGCTCTATCTCTTTGGCTGTGCGCCAGAGGACATAGACCGCGCCGGGGAGGCCACCGAGCGCCTGCGGGCGTGGCTGAGTGCCTATGCCGCCCTGCCGGACACGGAGGCCCAATACAACTATTATGCCGCGCATGCGGATACCCTGCGCACCGAATGGGGGGCGCTGTACCGCGCCCTGTATTCCCTGTTTGACAACACGGTCCTGCAATCCGCCATGCAGAGCCAGGGCAAGTTGCGCCGCTATATGCAATTTGTGGGGCAGTTATATGTGGTCTATGCCCTGCTGGACGACAGCACCGCCCTGGACCCCGCCTTTTCCATGACGGTCAAGTTGGCGGGGATGGGCGGCAGCTATGACCTTGCGACCATGCTGGACGGTCTCTCCCCCCTGCCGCAGGACACCAACACCCAGGCGCCGGGGGAACTGACGTGGCCGGAGCCGCTGGAAGAAGAACTTCCTGCTGCCTTGCCGCAGGAGCCACAAAAGCCCCTGCCGTTACAACGGCCGGATCGGCCAGAGCCCGTCTCCCCGCCGGGCGATGCGCCGGTAGCACAGGAGGAACCGATCGCCCCCGCGCCTGTCGCCCACCCCGGGGCGGAACCGCAGTCCCCGGTGACAGAAGAGCCGCTCCGCACCCTGCTGGGCGCCTATCGCGCCGGGCGCCTGACAGAGCGGCACGCAGAAGAAGATGCCACGCTGACCCTGACCACCACCTATACCGCCGGCATCGCCGCCGATGGCCGGATCACCGTCAATTTCTATGAGGAAGACGGCCGCACACTGCTTGCCTATGTCTGTGTACCGGCGGGGCAGGCCGTCACCTATCCGCTGGCCGTGCCGGAGAAAGCAGACGACGCGACCTACACCTATACATTTGCCGGGTTCGTACAGGAGGACGGGGCCACCCCGGCCGATCTTTCCGCCCCCACGGCGTCCTGCACGGTGTATGCCTCCTATCAGGCCATCCACCGCCAGATGTGCACGATCACCTGGTGCTTCGGGGAGGTACAGTACAAGAGCAGTGCCCGCTACGGGACCACCCCGGTCTGCCCTTTCTCTGTCGCACGCGCGGACACGGTGGAATATCGTTATGAATTCCTTGGCTGGTCACCGGCGCTGGAGACCGTGACGGCTGACGCCACCTACACAGCGCAATACCGTGCCGTGCCACGCACGTATACCATCCGCTTTCAACTGTACGACGGCACCGTCCTGCCCTACGCGGTGCCGTATGGAGAGACCCCTACACCGCCAGAGGTACCGGACGTGCCGGACGGCGCCCTGCTCTATCGCTTTACCGGCTGGGACACGGCGATCACCCCCGTGACGGGGGAGGCGCTGTATGTGGCGCGATACGCCCCCCTGTCGCTCGGGCGATGCGCGGGGGATGATGTTTCCTTTTCCCTTCTTGACGGCACGCTGACCCTCTCCCCGGCGGGGGCGGCTGTCCAGTGCTCGACCGCCCTCGCCTACGCGGCGGAGCGGGGCTATGCGCTGGTCCTGGAATGGGACGGGCTGTCCCTTTCCTTTAGCCGGGAGGCCGTGGCGGCCTGCGTAGCGGCGCAGGTAGAACAGGTCTCCCTTGCCCCCATCTCAGTCAACGGGAGCGCGGCGGCCTGCCGCGTAACGCTCTACGCTACCGGTGGCGCGCCCCTTGACGCATTCCCGGCGGATCTTATCCTGCAATGGCGCTATGATGCGCACGACCCGGAGGATGCGGAATGGTACCGCGTGGCGGAGAGCGGGGAAAGCAGTGCGCTGATCGCCTCCTACCGCCAGGGGATGCTCTATGTACCGATCCGGACAGGGGGAGATTATGCCGTGTATGAGCGTTTCCCCCTGGTCACGGACGTCGGCGGGAGTGGCAGTGGGGCGGTGGCGCCCAACGTGTACCGCGCCGCCGCTGGCACCCGCGTTTCGCTTTCCCTCTCCCCCGGCATCGGCAGTTATCTGGTGACACTGCGCGTCACGACCCGTATCACGCAGGAGCCGGTCCCGCTGGACGCGGACAACAGTTTTCTGATGCCGCAGGACGGCGTTTGCATCTCTGCCACCTTTGCCCCCTGCCGCTACACCGTACAGTTTTACTGGGACGGGGAACTGCTCAGGGAAAGTTCTTATGCATACGGAGAGACGCTGACGGTGCCCTATGTCCCCACCACGCGGGAAAAGAATGGGAAGCGCTATCTTTTCGCCGGTTGGTCGCCCCTTGTGATCGAGCGCGTGACAGAGGATGCCGTGTATCAGGCCCTCTATCTACCGCAAGCGGCAGACGCCACCACCCCCAACACCGGGCACGAAAACGACCGCCTGCTGCGTGTGTATCTCCCGCTGGGGGGCGCCCTCGCCGCGGGCGGCACAGCCACCTGCCTGCTCCTGCGCCGCCGGCGCAGAAGACGCCTCCCACACGACAACGAACATCCATAGGCGCACAAGGAAAGATCCCCTCACGGTGGCAATGCCACCGTGAGGGGATCCCTTCTTCTTTGAACAGCCCGGGCGCCCAGGGCGCCCCGGCATGTACTTACTTCACGTCGCGCTGTACGACGTGCCCACCCGTCAAGAGGATCATCTTAACGGCATCCAGGGAGAACTGGTCGGCTTCCACCGTCAGGGCGTGGTTCAGGCGGCCACGTGCCAGGACCTTCAAGCGGCCGGTGCCGGCCGGTACCAGCCCACGTGCCTTCAGGGTCTTGAGATCTACCTGCTCCCCTTTGGCGAAATGGCGGCTCAGCGTATCGATATTGACGATGGCCATCTTACCACTGTTGCGGCGCATCGGCTGTACGCGATGATGCTCGATATGGCGCTCTGCCACCGCATTATCGACCTTGTCAGCCACCTCGCTGGCACTGATCTCTTCCACGACGGCGATCTCGTCTTCTACCACCGGGGTCTCCTCAACTGCCGGAGCTTCCTCGATTACCGAAGTCTCTTCGATTGCCGGGGCTTCCTCGACCACCGGAGCTTCCTCGATCACTGGGGCTTCCTCGACCACCGGGGCTTCTTCGACTGCCGGGGTCTCTTCGACTGCCGGGGCTTCTTCGGCTACCGGGGCTTCCTCGATCACCGGGGCTTCCTCGACCACCGGAGCTTCCTCGATCACTGGGGCTTCCTCGACCACCGGGGCTTCTTCGACTGCCGGGGTCTCTTCGACTGCCGGGGCTTCTTCGGCTACCGGGGCTTCCTCGATCACCGGGGCTTCTTCGACTGCCGGGGCCTCTTCAGCCGGCGCGGGTGCCTGCCCCTGGGCGTGTGCCCCATGGGCGATCAGGGTCAGGATCTCTTCATCGCTCAGGCTGGCGCCTGTATCCTGATACTTGGCCTCCACCTTGATTAGTTCGCGGGCGATCAGCGGCCCTTTCTCCTCATACGGATCTGCATAGTTTTCTTCCGACAGTGCGACAAAGGCATGCCCGGCCTCTTCCATGGCCATGTCGATCAATTCCTTGGCCCACTTGAAGGCGCGTGCCGAGCGGACCTTGATCCGGACCGGCGTCTTTTCATACCGTTTGCGGTCGCCCACATCATCATACTTATACTTGCTGTCTACCAGTTTTTTCGAATCCAGTGCCAGGAACAGCACCAGCGTCTTCCCGCTGATGTTCATCTTGACGACCTGCTTGCGCCCCTGCGCAAAGCTTTCATAATTCCAGCTGTCGCTTGCCGTCACATCCGCGAAAGAAAGGATATAGTTCTTGATCTCGGAATAGTAGGATTTGCTCTCGTCATCCGACTGGATCATTCTGGCACGGAAGCTCTTGCGGTACTTGATGACGATGCACCGGCCGTCCTCTGTTTCCAGCACGGTGGACATGTCGTCCCCATCGGCCGTGCTGTTAAAGGCGCCCAGAGCAGCGGCCATCGCAGCCGCGCCATGCTCGATCGGGGCTTCTTCGACTACCGGAGTTTCTTCAATCGCCGGGGCTTCTTCGGCTGCCGGAGTTTCTTCAACTACGGGGGCTTCCTCGACTACCGGGGCTTCTTCAACAACCGGGGTTTCTTCGACTACCGGAGCTTCTTCGACTACCGGAGCTTCTTCGACTACCGGAGCTTCTTCGACCGCCGGGGTTTCCTCGACTACCGGAGCTTCCTCAACTACCGGGGTTTCTTCGACTACCGGAGCTTCTTCGACTACCGGAGCTTCTTCGACTACCGGAGCT
>CAYXDB010000066.1:5371-9830 GCA_964463735.1 uncultured Ruminococcus sp.
GAGCTTCTTCGACTACCGGAGCTTCTTCGACTACCGGAGCTTCTTCGACTACCGGAGCTTCTTCGACTACCGGGGTTTCCTCAGCTACCGGGGCTTCTTCGACTACCGGAGCTTCTTCGACTACCGGGGTTTCTTCGACTACCGGGGCTTCCTCAACTACCGGGGCTTCTTCGGCTACCGGAGCTTCTTCGGCTACCGGAGCTTCTTCGACTGCCGCAGGCTCGTCCACCGGGGTGGGAGCGGGCGCGTCTTCCGGTGCCGGCCCTGCGGGCGGCGGGGGGAGGCCCTCTTTCCCGTTCTTATTCCCGCGGCGCAGGAACAGGACAAGGAATACCACCGTAGATGCCAAGAACAGGACGGCAAGGACAGCAAGGACCACGATCCACGCGGTGCAACTGTCGCTACTCTCTGCCGTTTGATGGTAATTCGGATCATCGGTATAGACGGCCTGCACGATCAGGTATTCTTTCCCTTCTTCCGGCAGGGTATAGGTGCTCTGTTCCCAGGCGCCGTTCTTGCCTTCGATAGAGGGGACTGTGAGGGCAAATTCCTCCCCCACCATATCGATGGTGTAGGTCAGGCATGCCACCGTGCGGTTAGCCGCCACAAAATATATGTGGTATACCGTGGGGGTGTAGAGCGCATGCACGGTCTGATCTTCTGCCAGCGTCAGGGAGTAGGTCTCCCACGCGGCGGTATAGCCAGCCTTCTCGGGGATGAGGGGGGTGGTGACCGCGGCGGTCTCGACCGTGAAGGGGACGGTGGCCAACACGCGCCCATCCAGCACGAAGGTCAGCGTATACTCGATCGGGGCATAGTAGAGTTCTACGGTAATGTCACTGGCCGGGGTCGCAGAAGCGCGGGAGGCCCGGCGGGTCCGCGTGACGAGGCGCCAGCGGATCTCCTTGCCTTCTACGGTGGGGATCCCCAGGGCCGCAAAGTCCAGCGCGGAGAAGATGGCATCCAGGTCGTCTTCTACGGTGAAGGTCACGCCCGGCAGATCTATGCCGTTGAAGGTCAGGGACGCCTGATAAGCGTGCGGCGTATAGGTCGCCACTGCCGTCATTTTCCCGTTGGCATCCATGACGTAGGTCCAGGTACCGTCATACCCTTCTTTTTCATACGTGGGGACTTCCGGCAGGGCACTGGCATCCGGCGTTTTGCCACCAACGAAGGTAACGCGGCTCCCATCCGGGAAGGTGACGACGCGGTCGCCTTCATCCCCGGCGTAGACGGCGTTCACCACCAGCGTGGGTTGCCGGCAGAGTGCGGCGTCATAGGCTTCCCACACACCGGTCATATCGCCCTTGGCGGGTACCTCCGGGGCGATGATGTTCCCCCGGGTGGCCTCAGTATAGGTCTGCGTGGAAACGACAGTGCCGTTAGCCACGAATACGATGGTAAAGGTCTCGGGCAGGGCGGTATAGCATGCATAGAATGCCATGCCGCTACTGGTGGGCCGGCAGGTCGCCCAGACGCCAACATAGCCGTTTTTCTCCGGGACAGCGGGCAAGGTATAGGTGCTCTCCTCGACCGTGTAATACTGGGTCAGGGCCGGGAAGAGGTCGCCGTTCTCATCATAGAAGGCGCGGGAATATTCGATCGGCTCATACACCGCCTGCACGGTAATGCTGCCCGGCAGGGCGAGGATGGAGTAGTTCTCCCACCGGCCAAGGTAGCCCGGCTTCTCCGGCACTGCCGGTGCCTCCACCGTCAGGTCCTCTGCCGTGTAGGTGCGGGTACCTACCGTGGTCGTGCCGACCTGATAGGTGATCGTATACGTAACCGGCGTGTAGACCGGGCGCACGATATGGTTCTGACCATCCAGCGTATAGCTTTCCCAGGCACCGGTATAATGGGCCTTCTGCGGGAAGGTGGGGATATCGGCAGCGTGGTCTGCCAGGGTCTCCCCTGCTGTATAGGTGAAGTGTGCCAGCTGCCGGCCATCCTCACCGACATAGGTGACGTGATGCACCGTGGCATCCAGCGGGTACAGGGTCACATGCTGGCCCGGCATGGTGGTCACGGCTGTATTACCATCCACGGTGAAGGTCGTATATCCGGCCTCCGTAATGGCCGCATAGTGCAGAATATGTTCCAGCGGGGCACCGGCCGGATACAGGGTGGCATACAACTGCTCCCCATTTGCATCATTGACGCGGACACGGTACAGCCCGTTCAGCGTGGCCTGCACGTCCCATGCCACTGCCACGGTCGTTTCATCCGCATAGTCGGTCAGGATCGTGGCCCAGGTGGAGGACAGGTAGCGCCCGCTCAGATCGATCAGGTCCAGCGTGGCATCCCCAAAGAGCCAATAGTCATCCCCGGCCGCCGCCAGATCCGAGGCGGTACCGTGGATCAGACGCATGTAGAGAGAGACGAACTGCCCGGCGTGATCCTGATAAAAACTGCTGTTCTTCACACGGGTAAGGAAAGCATCGACGCGGCTCTTTGCATCCCCTTCTCCGATCAGGGTCTGATACAGTTTGGCCTCCACGGAACCATCCGGCGCATAGGAAAGGACGGTCATGACGTCCTCCCCCGTCAGGGTCTCAAACATCGTGCGCAGTTCCTCACCGCTGGAGGCAAAGAGCGCAACGACCTTATCTTTCAGGGCATCCGGCACGGCCGTGTCGGAAAGGAGTGCGGCATACATGGTGGCAAGAGAGGCATCGACATCCATGCGCACGTGGAGGGTGCCGTTGCTGTACAGCCCGTCAAACGTAGCGGCAAGGGCGGCGGCCAATTGATAGACGCGCGTGGTATCCCCACACAGTTCCAGCCGCAAGGTAACGGCCAAGACACTGCTGTCATCAAACACCGTGCGGAAGCGATAGGTCGCGACCGTACCATCTGCGGCATCGGCCCATGCCGAGAAGAGCGGCAGTGCCTCAAAGAAGGCATCCAGCAGGGTCTGCATATGCAGGCGCTGGGCGGAATAGACCGTCGTGCCGTTCATCTGGATAGAGACGACCTCACTGACAAAAAGGTCCAGCAGGCAGGGCACCACCGTCTCCTGCATCGCATCGACCGATACGGCAGAGAGCAGTGTGTCCACGGGGATATAGGAGGCCACCGTGCTGGGGGCGATCTGGCGCAGGCCATCTACCCCGCCCACAGCGTTCAGCAGCTCTGCCGGTGTGTATTGATCCTGCAACACGGTAAACACACGCCCCAGGCCAATGGCACGCGCCACGGCGCTCTGGCCATGCGCCTCGGTCAGGACACGGTATATCTGGCGCACGCCCACCGCGTTCTGGAGGGCGACCATATCGCACGCGGCAAGGAATGCAGAGACCTTCTCTGCATCGGTCGGTTGCTGGATCGCGGCAAAGAACTGTTCCGGCGTGACCGTACCACCCGTGGCAATGGTCTGGCGGAAGGAAAGTGCCTTTTCTTCCCCTACCAGGTCCACGATGGTCGCGGCATCCAACAGGGACAGCACGTCCTGCCCGGCAAGGATCTGTTGCACATCGGCCAGTGTGACAAGCGAAGAGAGCGCCTTGACACTGGCTGTGTCACACAGTGCATGGACGACCGTATCGGTCATCAGCGCGGCAAGCGCATCCTCCTGCAACAGAAGGGCGACCGTCTCCTCATCCAGTGCGGCAAGGATCTGCGGCAATGCGTCCTGCAGGAGCGCCACCAGTTCCTCGTACGAGAAGAGCGAGAGCAGGAAGTCCAGATCCAGATGCGCATACAAGAGCGCAGGCGGGATCAGGCTCTCCAGCACATCGGTGGTCAGGGTCTCCCCCAATTCGACGCCCAGCAGAGACAGCACCTGCAAATAGTCCCCCGCGGCGGCCGCCTCACGCAGGCCATCCGGCAACAGGGCACGCAGTTCTTCCTCACTAAGAGACATGCCTGCATCCAATACAGGGGCGAGGACATCGGCATTCAACTGCAGGGCAAACGTCCGCGTGAGCGGATCGTAGGTCAGATGCAGGAGCTTCTCTTCTTCCCCTTCCTCGGTGGCCGTGGTTGCCGGGGCGGCCAGCACCGCAAAGGCGCTGACAGACGCAGAGGCGGCCATCAGGACGAAAGCCAGAAAAAGAGCAAGCAGCCGACTGATCAAAGGCTGTTGTTTCTTCATAGTTTCTCCTCACACGCATGATTTCGTCGTATTACGGGGCATGCGCCTGCCCCTGCCCCCGCCCGACGGGGACTAACGATTATCTATATATTAACATAGGTAAGCAGATATTTCAAGGGGCTGGGACGATTTTTTTCAGAAATATGCATTTTTCAGCCACCACGGGGTGCCCCTCCGGCCATTAAATGCCCTTCAAGCAAGCCCTGCGACGCTTCTTTTCGCAACACACGGGTGCCCTCTCCCCCCAGGCGGCCTTCCCCTTCTCCCTCCCCTTTCAGAACACACGGGGCGCCAGCGCGATCTTCGCAGGCGCCCCCCCTAACCCTATATGCCCGAGGAAGAGGCCGCACTCACGCGGCCCACGCC